>CAWUNX010000046.1:0-13490 GCA_963923905.1 uncultured Methylocucumis sp. | reverse complement strand
TAGCTCGCCTTGGCCGAGTTGCAAGGCCAAATCGCCCAGCTTGAAAAAAGACACCGAAACATCGCGCTGCAAATCGGCGCGCCCAGGTTCTGCGGCGGCCAAGGCTTGGATGATAACCAAGCCATCTTGGTAATAGCGCCCGGCTAGCTCGCCTTGGCCGAGTTGCAAGGCCAAATCGCCCAGCTTGAAAAAAGACACCGAAACATCGCGCTGCAAATCGGCGCGCCCAGGTTCTGCGGCGGCCAAGGGACTTAATGCATTTAAGTGGCAGGTCTCTAAGGCCAAAGTGGCTGAGTGGTAGCCATAATTGAGCAGCCAGTCACGCACAGCCCAAACCGCTTCAGACCAAAGTGGGTAATTGTTGACATTGATGAGTTCGGCTACCTCTAACGCGGCCAATATTTTTCGGTAAGGGTTAGGCTCAGGCTTTTTCGACATGGGGCCTAGATGCCGCAATAGCGCACTGAGCAAGGCAACACTGGTGTTAGATACTGTCAGTTGCAACACGCTTAAGGCAACGTCGGCTAAACCGGCTTCGCTCAGATTGACGATAAGGCTTTGCAAGGCCCCGGCCAGCTCGGCAAAATCTGCCCTGTTATCGTCAGCGGCTGCCCAACGCGCCCAGGCTAGAAAGGTTTGTGCATCCGGCAGTGGCTTAGGGGCTAAGTCAGCCAGCAACGTGCGTAACAACACCCGCTCGGCCAATTTTTGGTGCGCGAATTGGAAGGATTGCAATTGCCGGTCAGCGCCAAAGCCTTCTTCGGCAGGGCGTAGCAATAACGAGGCGCTGACCAGCTCTTCGATGGGGTCTAGTTTGACTACGCTGGTTTTAGCATCATAGCCTTGGGCTTGGCGCCAGTCGGCTAGCCAGGCGTCGGCGATAGCGACCGGCAAGGTGGCGCTGCGTCGCTCTAACATGATTTTGCCTAGCTTAAGTAACGTGTCGCCGATAGCCGGCAGATTATCGGCTAAATGGTCTAGGTAAGAATCTAATAAGCGGCCTTGATCTAAGCTTTGCGGTGGACAGTTAGACCCTGCGTAGGTGTTATGGAACAAATGTAGGTAAAGCGGTGACGCTAACAATTGCTGGGTGGCTGAGGGTAATTGGGTAAAATCGGCTTGGCAGCTTTTGTCGGGTAGATGTTGTCTATGCAAGTGGTAGGCGCGTTCGGTTTCGTCCGGCCGGAACGGGCGCACGTCCAGATACGCTAACGTGTCGCTGGATTGGCGGGTGGGGTCGGTGAAGCGGTGTAAGTGTATCTCGTTACGGAACACCGCAGCACCGTGGCGAAAGTCTGCTAGGTGGCGTTGCCGTAATGCGCTATAAGCTCCGCTACGCATAGACATGACTAAGCGCACCTGCGGAAAGCGGGTTAAGCTAGGCAATACGTCATCAAGGGCAGTGATTAAATCGGCATAGCGGTCGGCTTCGTTAAGGCCGTCTAAAATCAGCCAGGTTTTGCGGTTTGCTTGGCTGTCATGGGGGTGCTGGCGCTGTAGATGCGTTAAAAAATCGGTCAAACTGGTAAATTCCTTGGCGATAATGCCTGCTTTGCGCGCCAATATGGTCATTAACAATTCGGGGCCGGTTAACCCGGCATCCGTTTGGTAGGCGCTAGGGCCGGTTAAGTACAAAATCAAGTCATGTTCGGCTTTATGATATAAGGCATTGTGAGTGGCATCGTTTGCCAAGGCCTCGGGTTCGCTAAGCAGGTTTTCCACTAATCGGGCTAACAAAGAGCTTTTACCGGAACCGGCATCGCCTAGTAGCAACAAGCCTAACCCTGAAACTTCTAGCCGTTGTAAAACAGTTTGGTCCACATCAGGCCGCTCTACATACCAATCGGGAAAGTATTTACGGTTGCGGATAGCTGACAAATCTTCCGAGGCGTTAAGCCGTGACCATTCCGATACCGTCCAAGGTTTGACTTGATCGCGCGATAAGCGGATGTCTATTTGCTTATTGGCTAAGGCATCTACCAGCGCTTGGACATGTCGCATGGATTCGGTATAGCGGTGTACGCCTAGCAACAACATGGCCTTGGGGTTCATGCCGTCTAGCATCATCAAGTGTTCGGTTAGGCCTGTGGCTAGGATTTCGTCATCGTCGTCAGCGGACACTAAGAACGGGTAAACAGTGATGGCACGCTCACCGGCCAACACGGCAATACCGGTAGGGTCGAAAGCGCCAGCCCACACCGCATCTAGGCGTTGTGGAATAAACTGTAAATCAGCATGTATGCCATGCAATTCAATGACGTGTAACTCTTCTTCTGAGTTGTCGCTGACTTTTCGCAGCAAACGTAAGTCCACGTCGTTAAACAAGGCCGCTATCAAATAAGTCACTACAGGCAGGTAGTCGTCGATTTGCTTTAGGTCTTGTAAGGCTTTGTCTTCCGTTTGCGTGGCCTGCCGGTGGGCGCGGTCATTGCGCAGTTTCCATATCGCCTCGTTGGGGCTTAGGGCACGGCCTTTATGCCCCGGGCAGTTTTGCAGCAAGGTTTGCCATTCCGAGCGTGGCTTAGTGTTGTTCACCCGTAGCCAGTTTGCCGCCAATTGTGGAAATGCCGGGGTTTTGTCGGGGCGTTGCCAATAGTTGGCCAATGCACTGGCTAAAATCGACCATTCCCCCCAATGCGGCATCCGTAAGCCGCGTATGGCTTGGCTGAGTTTGGGGTCTATCGTGTCATCTTCCAAATAATCAGCCAGTAATAATAACGCTGTGGTGCGCATGGCCTGATAAGTGGCGAAAATCAGGTTATCTAGGCGTGCGCTTGGCGCTAGCGTTGCGTCATTGGCAAAATGCAGTGGATAAGCCACTGGAAAAGGTAGTCTGTCCCAATTAAACTGCGGTAGCTGAGTCATCGTATGCTCTGATTAATGTTGGTCATGGGCTGCATCAGGTGGGGGCGCTGGTGTAGCTTCTGATGGGGTGGGAGGTGTTGCCGGAGCCGGTGGCACTGTTGGTGTCGGTTCTGTCTTAAGTTCAGAATGTCCAGCAGGTGTGTCTTGGTGTGAGTTTTTCGGAAATTTAATAACCCCTATTCCCAACCAGATGGCAAACATACCTACTAAGCCAAAAAGCAAACGAGAATCGCGAGGTTTTTTTGATGGGTTGGTGTGGCTATGAGCAAGGTGCAACTTATGCGGGCTTAGCCCCAAAAAGGCGATAGTACCGGAAATAATAGGCGCCAGTACTAAACTCCATGTACTGTAGTCATGGTTAAATAAAGCCTCGTCATGGTTGATGTAATACACTAACGCCGTGGCGTAATAGGACACAAAAAACACCTCTAGCCATTCAACTTTTGCTTGCACATGCGCGACTAAGGTAATGCTGTGGTTAGTTTTTTCCGCTAAGTCTTCCATGGCTTTTAGTGTGGCATTCTGGCGTTTCAACGAGTCGTTTTGAAATCGGTCATTGTCCATCACTTCTGCATCGTGCAAAGCACGCTGTAGAATTTGGAAACTGTCTTGCACTCTTAAACCTTGCTGCGCCAGTGTGTAGTATTGATTAATGACTTCCCGGCTACTGACTTCTGTAAACCAGCCATTGACGGTAAACGCCAAGGTATGGCGGTTGAGCTTTTGCAGCGGCATTACCCAGTCGCCAGCGTCTTCTGGTTCTTCCGCACAGCGTATGCCCAAAATATCGCGCGCATCTGTCAATATCCCCTGCAAAACCACTCGTTGCATCAAACCTAGCAGGTAAGGGATGAAATATTTGTGCAAGGATATGCCTAAACGCTGTTCATCAAAATCTTTAGCGGGCTGGTTTTGGTCGGCTAGTAAATGCACCGCTCCCAAACTGCCTACTGCTGCCCAGTGGCGCGGATTTAATTGTTGCTCGCAAACGTTAAGGCTACCGGTATGGTTGAGTTCTTCAACATGCGCTAATGCTGTTAAATAGGGGCGTAACTCGCTTTGGGTATCGGCGTCGGTGAAATTAACAGACGCGTTAAAGCGAGTTACCGAATAGACGCTGAATTGTTGCTGCATAACTCGGTAGCCCATCTGTTCCAGTGGTTGTAACAAAAATTGCACCCATTCAAACAATTTAAATTCTCCGCCTGCCTTGCCCAATCTGTCTGGCAATGGCGCTGTGGCTTCTGGGCGTGGCTCTGGATTTTTATCGCTATGTGGCAAACTATAACAATAGCTAGTTTGGTCACGTATTTGTGACAAACCGTAATTAGCCTTTTGCAAATCGTTTATATGGTCTTTATGGGTGGGTTGAAAGGCTACTGAGAAAATGCCTACCCCATGCGGCGACAAAAATAGCTCGATACCGGATTTGGCCAGCTTGACTGGCAACTCATCGGGAGTTTTGGCCGTATGCCCTTTGCTAAAAGCGCCATTCTTGTTAAACCAGAAATTAGCGGTGTTATCGGGTACTTTTAAATAAGCACAACAGTTTGGGGCAGCACCGCTCAGATATTTGGCAACACTTGGCAGCGCTTCTTCTGTATAAAAAGCCGATGGTTGTTTGGGCTGTTCCCAACAAGGCCATACTTTGCTGGTCTTATACTGTAACTGGGTTAGCCGTTCGGCAGCTAGGTGTTGGTTATTTCTAGGAAAAAAATGGGTAAAAGCAGCCTGATACAGTGATCTTGCGGCGTAATGTCAAGCGGGATTTTTTCGTTAGAGTTCATTTTTAGCCTACAAAAATTAACTAAGTGCTTAGTCAGAAAGGTTTTAATCGTTCTGTGCGGTGCTCATGGCCTGTTTTGAAGTCAGTTAAACTTTATCGTTTTTATTGTTACTTAATCAACTTAAATTTGAAATGGCTAGCGAATCTACCAGATTCTATTTGGCGAATAGTGAGGTAGATGGTTGCTTAATGATGTGATGTGATAATTCAGAAATGTTGAGTTAGGTGTAAGGGAAAGCTTTTCTGTTTCCGTACTGAGATTGGCTTACATTGAGGGCAATGATACGCGCTAGGGAGATATGGCTTGTTTGTGCTCGCGTAGCAACAAATTTGACAAAGGAGTTGGGCGGGAGAATATCTTTTGGCGCGCCCGAGAGGATTCGAACCTCTGACCTCAGCCTCCGGAGGGCTGCGCTCTATCCAGCTGAGCTACGGGCGCTTGCAAATAGCCGGACATTATACACGAACAACTTTACGATAACATAGCCTTTAATTGCGCTAGGCTCGATTTTCCGCGCTCTTTAATCAATTCCGGGGCTAGTTGTTGTTTTTGTGGCCATTCTAAATCTTCATTCGGTAATTCGCTTAAAAACCGGCTAGGTTCACATTCGCTGATGTCGCCATAGCGTTTTCTATGGGTGCAATAGCTAAAGGTTAACAACTGTTGCGCGCGCGTAATGCCCACATAAGCCAAGCGGCGTTCTTCTTCGACTGAGCCTGATTCTATGCTGTTTTGATGCGGTAAGATATTTTCTTCCATACCGACTAAAAACACATAAGGGAATTCCAAGCCTTTTGCCGCATGTAATGTCATTAAGCTGACTTGATCCAGTTGTTCATTATCGTTTTGCTGGCGCTCTAAAATATCCATGAGTTGAATAGTCGAGACGACTTCATCGAGTGACTTGCTTTGCGTGCTATCTTTATCGGCAATACGTTTAAGCCAGTCTAACAAATCATTGACATTGCGCTGCTTGCGTTCGGCGCCTTCTTTGGTTTTGCTGGTTTCGCGTAAATAGTGGTGATAGCCAATTTGGTCAAGCATTTTTTCGACCAGAACAAAGGTATCTCCGCGTTGAATGGTTTGGGCGTTTTCGACGACCCAATCGTGAAACATACTCAATCTATATCTTGATTTTTCCGACAGTTTTTGCATTAAACCGAATTCGCTACTTGCGGCAAATAAGCTGATATGCCGCTCATTAGCATAAGCGCCTAATTTTTCTAACGTTGTTGGGCCAATCTCACGACGCGGTGTGTTGATAATACGCAAGAACGCTGCATCATCATCGTGATTGACTAATAGCCTGAGATAAGCCATGACGTCTTTGATTTCGGCAAAGCTAAAAAACGACGCGCTACCACTAATGAAATAAGGGATGTTGTTTTCGCGCAAGGCTTTTTCAAACGCGCGCGATTGATGATTGCCACGATATAAAATCGCGTAATCTTGGTAACGGCTACCGGTACGGAATTTATGGTGGATGATTTCAGAGACGATTTGTTGTGCTTCTAAAGCTTCGTCTTTATGGCTTAAGACGCGTAATGGCTCACCATAACCTAATTCGCTTCAGAGTTTTTTTTCAAAGACATGGGGGTTATGGGCGATTAAATGGTTGGCAACTTTTAAAATACGTCCTGTTGAGCGGTAATTTTGTTCTAATTTAATCACTTGTAGGCGTGGGAAATCTTTTTGCAATTGCATGAGATTTTCCGGCTGCGCGCCACGCCAGGCATAAATGGATTGGTCGTCATCACCGACGACGGTAAAACGGCCTAAATTACCGGTTAATAATTTTAGTAGTTGGTATTGCGTAGCGTTGGTGTCTTGGTATTCATCGACTAATAAATAACGTAGCTTGTTTTGCCATTGCTCCAAAATATCGCCGTGTTGTTGTAGTAACAATACCGGTAATAAGATTAAATCGTCAAAATCGACGGCGTTATAGGCTTTTAAGCTACGGCTATAGTCGGCATAGAGCAGGGCGGCGAGCTGTTGTTCGGCAGTGGCGATAGTAATGGCTGCTGCACTAGGAACAAATGCGTTTTTCCAACTGCTAATCGCGCGGGCATACGCATCGACTTGCTCGGGGTCGTATTGGTTGCTATGGCTGATGAGCGTTTTTAATAATGTGAGTTTGTCTTGCTCATCAAATAACGTAATCGTTGATTTATACGCTAAGGCTTTATGCTCTTTGCGTAAAATTTCCAAACCTAATGAGTGAAAGGTTGATACTCTAAGGCCGCGTCCGGTGCCTTGGGCCAATAATTTACTGACACGGTGTTGCATTTCGCGTGCGGCTTTATTGGTAAATGTCACGGCGGCGATATGGCGTGCGGCTACACCTTGTTTGATTAAATAAGCGATTTTTTCGGTAATCACGCGCGTTTTGCCGCTACCGGCACCGGCAAGTACCAATAAAGGGTGATCTATCGTTTTGACGGCGGCTAATTGCTGGGGATTGAGTTTGGACATAAAGGGGTATTGGCTAATCTTGTGTGACTAGGGCAGGGCGCACAAGTATATAGGACACTGTTTTTCAATCAAGATGTGTTGTAGTCTTAAGTTTAGCTGAGTGTTGTTTGGCTATGTAATTAAGCCATGAGAGAATCGTTGTTATCAATTCTGAGCAAACTTTTATATCAATGAATAATCGAGCCGAGTGCGTTTTGCCTAAATCAACCCAAACCTTATCTCATCGCGCTTCATCGTTGCCTACAGCGATTAATTTGAGTGCTAAAGCTGTGCATGATCCTGTTTTAGAACGCTATTTAATTGAAACTGTGCCGATTCAGGTGACCTATTCGCATCGTCAAGAAGTTATTTTAATCGTACTGCCAGTCACTCGTCGTATTGATTTAGTGGGTTTAGCGCGCGTGTTATTGGCTAAGCGAGCCGAATTTATTCCGCAATCTTTGATGCAACAATGCTTTGGGCAGTCAGATCCACTGTTGTTGTCACCGTTTGCAGATAGCTACGCAGATACCCAGGTTTATTATGCCAGCGAATTACAAACGTTGACGCAGATACAATTTTGTCAGCATCAGCTTGAACAACGTGTTTTTTTGACGGTAGATGATTTTTTTGCGCGAGCGGGCAGAGTGCGTTGGCTGGAGCTTCCGACAGTCGCAAAATATAAAATCGAAGTCGCGCAAATTTTTCCAGAACAACAACGCGATGTGTTACTGCAAAAACGCCATTGTATGTTGGGCTTTAGTTTGCAAAGCCAAAGTTTTATGCCCGCTAAGTTGGCTGGAATGGCTGAATGGATTAGCAAGCATTTTTCTGAATGCAGTGTGTTAATCGGCGATGGCATTCATAGAATTACCTTAGAAATTAATGGCATGGAGAAAACTCAAGCAGCGAATCATGCGTTAAGCTTAGGGCAAGATGTTATTCAACAAGACGCGAGTATTTTTCAGCCCTATCAGTCGCAGTGTCGCTTTCACTTAATCAGCACTGCAGCTATGCAAACCACGCCTGAGTATTTTGGCTATTATCAGGCTCTTACTAACTTATTTGAGCAAGACGAAAAATTCCATGCGTCGGTTAACGCATTTGCGACTAGTTTTGTTGGCGAGCGTCGCCTGATTGATGCTGACAGCTTAGTTTATTTTAAGCAGTTGTCGTGTCAGTATTTATTAGAGGAAATTGCGTTAACGGCAATCTTGCTCAGCCAAGGTGTCACAATTTTTGTCTATCCTGGTACGCTTAGAATTATGCAGGAACTCAGTTTAGGCGAGCATCCGGGTGTGCCATCGGTCTTTGCTCAGTTGATTAGTATTAATCTTAGGCAGAAGCGGCGGTAGCGATCCTAATATTTATGCTTTAATACTGGTGATATACGCTATTATTTCCATAAAAGTCTTATTTCTCTTACGAGTGCATGCAATAAATGTCAACAAAAAAATACCTTAACCCTTATACGGATTTTGGCTTTAAAAAACTATTCGGAGAAGAAGCGAGCAAAGACTTGCTCACAGATTTTCTGAATCAGTTATTACCTTTGCATCATCAAATCGTCGAGTTAAGTTTTAATAATCCAGAAAAAATCCCGCCAACAGCCAAAGAGCGTAAAGCAATTTTCGATATTTACTGCCAAACCGCGAACGGTGAGCGTTTTATCGTCGAAATGCAAAAAGCTAAGGTGAAATATTTCAAAGATAGAGCGTTGTTTTATTCAACTTTTCCCATTAAAGAACAGATGCGAAAAGGCGAATGGAATTTTGAGCTGCTGCCACTGTATTTTGTTGCGATTTTAGATTTTCACTATGATGAAGCGGAAGAAAAGCAAAAATTCCGGCGTGATGTGTGCTTAAAAGACCAAGACGGTGAAGTATTCTTCGATAAGCTACATTTTAAGTTTTTACAAATGCCGTTGTTTACCAAACAAGCGCATGAACTCACTACGCGTTTTGACAAGTGGGTTTATTTTTTAAAAAACCTAGAAAATTTTGACCATATTCCAGCTATTTTGAATGAGCCTATTTTCCAAAAAGGCTTTGATATTGCCGAGTTAGCGCATTTAACCCCGCGTCAGTATGATGCGTACCAAAAGAGTTTGCTGGAATATGCTGAAGTTAAGAACGTGAGTGATACTTCGTTTGAGGAAGGGGTTAATAAAGGCAAGTTTGAAGGAAAATATGAAATTGCCCGCAATATGTTAGCGAAAGGTTTTGAGCTAACAATGGTTAGCGAATTAACTGGCTTAACGCTTGCGGAAATTAATGTGCTATGCAGCAAAAACCAAGACGACTAAGCTTTGATTAAGGCTCCGGTATAGTTTATCTGTCGCCATGCTTCGTATAAAACAATAGCAACGCTATTGGATAAATTTAAGCTGCGGCTTTGTTCTAGCATGGGTAGGTACAGGCAATGTTCCTCTCCTAGGCTTTCACGAATAGCTAAGGGTAGGCCGCGAGTTTCTGGGCCGAATAATAAACAGTCGTGTTCGGAAAATTCAACAGTGCTAGCGATGCGTGTGCCTTTGGTGGTTAAGGCATATATCCGTTTAGGCTTAACGGTCGTTATAAACTCCGACCAGGATTCATGTAAGTTTAGGTTAGCCCATTCATGGTAGTCTAAACCTGCCCGCCGCAATTTTTTATCATCTAGGTCAAAACCTAATGGTTTAATTAAATGGAGTTGGGCGCCGGTATTGGCGCATAAACGGATAATATTGCCGGTATTTGCGGGGATTTCGGGTTCAAATAATACGATTTGTAGCATGTTTAGTCGCGGAGAAAGGTTGGGTTTGTTAACCCAACCTTAAAGCAAGTTAGGCTTTAATCTCTATAGGCGTGAGTCGCCAAATTTCGTTGTTGTATTCGGTAATCGTTCTATCGGTAGAAAATTTGCCACTGGCTGCGCAATTTAAAATACTCATACGCGTCCATAAGTCTTTGTCTTGATAAGCATGTTCTACACGTTTTTGCGCTTCGATATAGCTTCTAAAGTCCGCAACAGTCATCCACGGGTCTTGTGGACTGGTCAGTGATGCTAAGATGGGGTCAAAAATACCCGGCTCGAAGCGATTAAAGTGCCCACACTCAATTAAATTAATGACGCGATGTAAATCAGGGTCTTGTTCGATGATGGCTTTAGGGTCGTAATGTTTTTTCATTGCTTCGACTTGGTCTTCTGTTAAGCCGAACAAAAAGAAATTTTCTTCGCCGACTTCTTCGCGAATTTCAATGTTAGCGCCATCTAGCGTACCGATAGTTAATGCACCGTTCATCATAAATTTCATGTTGCCTGTGCCTGAGGCTTCTTTACCAGCAGTAGAAATTTGTTCTGATAAGTCAGTACCCGGACATATCTTTTCCATCGCTGAAACGCTGTAATTGGGCAAGAACATTAACTTTAGTTTGTTGCCGACATCGGGGTCGTTATTAATAACGTTGGCCACGTTGTTGATTAATTTAATAATACGCTTAGCCATGAAATAACCGGGTGCAGCTTTGCCACCGATGAGTACGCAACGTTTAGTCCAATTTTGCGTGTCATGGCGCTTAATGCGGTCATATAAATGAATCACATGCAATACATTAAGCAGTTGACGCTTATATTCATGAATACGCTTAACTTGTACATCGAATAACGCATCATGGTCGAATTCGATGTTTAATTCGCGGCGTTTTAAGTCTATGAGTTTTTGTTTGGCTTGTTGCTTAGCTTCGCGCCAGCGTTGTTTAAACTCAGGGTCATCGGCATAGGCTTTTAAGCGGCTGAGTTGTGATAAATCGGTAATCCATCCCGAACCTATGGTTTCGGTGATTAATTGCGACAGTTCAGGGTTACACGCGGCTAGCCAACGTCTAGGTGTTACACCGTTGGTTTTGTTGTTAAATTTATGCGGCCAAAACTCATAAAAATCTTTAAATAAGCCTTGTTGTAATAATTTTGAGTGTAGTTCAGCTACACCGTTAACCGAATAGCTACCGACGATGGCTAGATAAGCCATTCTGACATATTGAGTATGGCCTTCTTCGATTAAGGACATGCGCGCGATTCGCTCCATATCGCCTGGGTAATGCGCCGAAACCTCTGCCAAAAATCTGGCATTAATCTCAAAAATAACTTCCATGATTCGGGGCAGCAGCTGCTTGACCAATGACACCGGCCAACGCTCTAATGCTTCTGGCAATAACGTGTGGTTGGTATAAGCCATGGTTTGGCTAGTAATAGACCAGGCTTGTTCCCATGATAAGTTATGTATATCGATTAATAAGCGCATTAACTCGGCAACAGCGATGCTTGGATGCGTGTCGTTGAGCTGAAAGCAGTTTTTTGCAGCAAAATTCGTAAAATTATTGCCGTGTCGGCCTATCCAGCCGCCTATGACATCTTGTAAGCTGGCTGAGGTTAGTAAATATTGTTGTTGTAAGCGTAGTGCTTTGCCGTTTTCATTCGCGTCGTTGGGGTATAACACCATCGTGATATTTTCAGCGGTATTCTTAGCAGCGACCGATTCGGCGTAATCACCGGCATTAAATTCTTGTAAATCAAACTCTTCTGTCGCGGAGGCTTTCCATAAACGCAAGGTATTTACCGTGTTATTTCTAAAGCCGGGTATTGGCGTATCAAAAGGCACGGCCAAAATATCATGCGTATCCAGCCAGCAGACTTTTTTGTTACCTTCTTCATCGGTATGAATTTCTGTGCGACCACCAAATTTTATGCGCTGGGTATATTCTGAGCGTTCAATTTCCCACATATTGCCGTTACGCAGCCAGTGGTCGGGTTTTTCTACTTGCTCACCATGTGCAATGTCTTGGGTAAACATGCCATATTCATAGCGTAAGCCATAACCTGTGACTGGTAATTGCAAGGTTGCGCACGAGTCGATAAAACACGCGGCGAGTCGCCCTAAACCGCCATTACCTAAACCTGCGTCTGGCTCGCTTTCGACGAGTTCTTCAAGTTCTAACCCTAAGCTATACATCGCATGATTGACATTGTCATCAATACCAAGATTCAGCATAGCATTGCTTAGCGTGCGTCCCATTAAAAATTCCATGGACAGATAATACGCCCGACGGCAGTCCAATTGTTTGTAAGTGTTGTAGGTTTTTTTCCAGCGTTCGATTAAGCGATCACTTATGGCTAATGATAATGCTTCATAGGCATAATGCGGCGAGCGGCAATGTTCATCACGACCTAAGCGATGACCATAGTAACGTTTAAAGTCTTCGACGAGATGTCGTTCTTCCATGCCTAATTCTGGCAATACCGTAATCGTTGATTTTGGCTGGCTTTTTTTGAAAACTCTATGTGGCATGATGGCTTTATTCGATAAGTAGAAGTAAAAAATAGTTTTGGGTTGGAATCGGGTGAAATTATTCAGCTAAACGTTTATAACCACCTCGGTAATATAAAATGGGTTGACCGGTACGACACAGGCTGTTTTGCACTTCACCAATCATAATCCAATGAGTACCGGCAAGTGTTTTGTCTACTAGCTTGCATTCTAAACTCATAAGGCTGTCGGTTAGCACCGGTACGCCGTGAATGCCCGGTTGCCATGGGGTATTGGCAAAACGTTCTTGTTGACTACACCCGCCGGCAAATTGATTTGAGACGTCTTGTTGGTCTTGGCTAAGCACATTGACCGCGAAATAACCGCTAGTTTGTATGCCTTCGCCAGTGTCAGCGCGTTCGTTTAAGCACACTAAAATCTGCGGAGGGTCAACAGACACGCTAGAAAACGCGGTGACCGTCATGCCTTGTAGACCGAACGTGTCTGAATAAGTGGTGACTACGGTAATACCGCTAGCCCATAGTTGTAACGCTTGTTTAAATTCGTCTGCGCTTACGCTCATCGATGATTCCGAGGTTAAATAAGAAGGATGTGGGTTGACGCCCTACATATTGGCGATTAACGCATCAGCAAATTCACTGCATTTAATTTCTGTAGCAGCATCCATTAAGCGGGCAAAATCATATGTGACCCGTTTAGACGCGATGGTGGCATCCATCGCTTGAATAATCGCATCGGCTGCTTCGGTCCAGCCTAAGTAGCGCAACATCATTTCGCCAGATAAAATCAGTGAGCCAGGATTCACTTTATCCAAATTGGCGTATTTAGGTGCCGTGCCGTGCGTGGCTTCAAACACAGCCGTGCCGGTTAGAAAATTGATGTTACCTCCTGGAGCAATGCCAATTCCACCGACTTGCGCGGCTAATGCGTCAGAAAGATAATCGCCGTTTAAATTAAGCGTAGCGATGACATCAAAGTCGTCAGGGCGGGTCAGCACTTGCTGTAATGCAATGTCAGCAATGGCATCTTTGATTAAGATTTTACCGTTGGCGATTGCGTCAGCTTGCTCGGCATTAGCT
>CAWUNX010000045.1:0-13534 GCA_963923905.1 uncultured Methylocucumis sp. | reverse complement strand
TGCTATTTTAACTTGATTCTTAATGTTTTTGCCTGCAATTAATGAGAAGTTACGAAGTTACAAGCCTTCGTCCAGATGGCCTTTGGCTTTCACAATACGCTCAGCTCGTTATTCGTCTTTCTTGACCTGGAAAATAAACCGCTTACTTAGCCTTGGCTGATTTTTGTCATGTACAGAGCTGACGAGTTATTCTTTAGCTGATTAATAAGTTCTTTTGTCGTAAGTGTTGACGATTCTAGGACAACGATATGACGAGAGACTGTTACGCCCGCTTTTTTTATTGGCTCGTTTAGTCGAAAACTCTTGCTCTTACTTACACTCGCTATACCCATACCATAAATGAAGGTCTGGGGCGATACGCCTGCTTTTAAGCGTACAATGACACGACCTTCTTTATAAGGCGAGTTGTAACGAAAAGTGTTTGCGAATAAATGTAGTTTAGTTTGATTTTTATTAACTTGTTGAGTGAGTTTAGAATGATTTTTAATAATCGTTTGCTGAAGCGACTGTAAGGCGGCCTCCCCAACAAGCGGTGCCGCATCTAACGTGTATACGCTAGTATGCTTATAAGCTTTGTATTTTTCATAGATTTCTACGGAATAATTAATCGAAAATCACCCAATTTATCAATCGCAATTGCCAAAATACAAAAAAATTGGGCGGGTGCTCAACTTAATCAATTAATGAGTATCAGTCACGAAGCATCCGGCAAGTATTATGGACATATCCTAAAATCTTATACATCATACTTTTGACTTAAGTCACACAATTAACGCCTAAAAATTTCTTTCTCAATAGAAAGCCTTACACCTTGTTAAATTTCAGAATATTTTTGACACATTAATGCAGTAATTTTCTGTACGACTTCACTTTTTACATGAATATTATCAGGCATATAATTTATTAGCCCGCCGCTTCTAACAATTTCAAAGCTAGGAAAATAATCAACATTATTAAAATTAGTACAGATTTCTTCTGCGCAGACTCTTAACACTGCCTTTGAATACTCATTGGCGGTAACACAATCTGACTTTGAAAATGTCGATTTAATAGGTACTGGCGAGACAGTCAATATCGTTTTACAACCACGTTGACATAACGCATCTACCGCAGGCTCTAGTAACGCTAGGCTATCTTTAACAGTTAAAATCTTAAGCACAAAACGGTTTGGCTCCCTGTCTTTCAACGTATTAGGTGGAAGCCTATTGATAAATAATTGGGTCTGATTATCAAACCAGGCTTCTATAAAGCCAAGTGTGATAACCACATAAGGACATTGAGGCAAATTTTGATATAGCTTAAAAATTTCTTGCCGACGCTCCTTAATTCGTTCAAAAGAAACATCGGGTGCAGTGCCTAGTAGCATTAAATCCGCATGCAGCAAGCCTGATGCCACAATAGTTTCATCAGGAAAATGCTTATCTGTTAAAGCTGCGTCTATTCTTTGTGCAATCGTTCCTGGATTATATTCATTTAACAATCCGTTAGGGCGCGCAGGCCATTCAGATTTAGGTACTGAAAAAGAAGCTGTCGGCAATTTGAATCCTAGTGGTAACAAAGCCTCTTCAATATTTCTTGCAAAACAAGAGCCTATCGTAAAAATTGCCGCACCAGGCTCTAATTTAAAGCTCGGTTTAAATTCCGGAAAAAGCAAGCCATCTTGGCAACGACTATCATCTCGGTTAGGAAATTTTCTACCGCTTTGATTTAATGAAGCGTTTTTAGTAGCTTGAACAAAGTCGAAAATCATTTAAACCTCTAAATTGAAAACCTGGGTTTTCACACGAGTTGTTATCTTGATAGGGATTGCCAAAATCTAGGCTACCTACAAAAATGCAGAGTCAGTTCATTTATGAACTAAAGCGTTTGAAAATAAGTTTGATAAAACGTGTCGACAATATGCCTAACCATTTCTGGATTTACATGCAACCTATCTGGTCGCCATGCAAGACTATGAGCAGAATTATTAACTATTTCAAAGCTTGGGAAATAATCTACATCATCATATTTTTCAACAAATTCAGCGGCTGCAGCTCGCAAGACTGCTTTTGAAGCCGTATTTGCAATGATAATATCGAGCCCAGTAAACGTTGACTGCAATGGAACTGGAGAAACCGTTATCACCAAACGGAATTTACCTGTTTGATGTCTTTTGTGAAGTAAACGGTAAATTTCTTCTAAACAAATTAATGTATCTTGAATATCTAATAAATGTAACTCAAATTCAGACGAATATCTTGCTAGTAACGTAGGGTCGCCATAATTTGCATACAGGTTTGAAGGCTTGTGATACCACGCTTCAATAAGGCCGAGAGTTAAAATAATCACATCTGCTTTTACAGCGTTTCTTACCAAGTTTCTTGCAACCGCCCTTCTTGTCATAATTGCCTCTAAAGAACGATCACAGCCAGGCACTTTCCAATAATTCAAATCATTTCTTTCGCTTTCGCCACTGCCCCAGATTAGTGAATCATGCTGCCAATTATCAAGCTCATCAAAACACCACATAAATTCTTGCCAAATTGACCTTGGTGTAAATCGATGAAAAAAACCACTGCGGACATTGCCTTCGCCATCATAGAATTCAGGCCTTTGAATCGATTCATCTAAACTTACTACATTCCCACCTTTACGAATTAATGCAGATTCAATTTCTCTCGCAAAGCATGAGCCCATAGCAAAAACAGGGGCATCGGTAGTTAGCTTTAAACCTGAGTATTTAGGAATAACCTCAGCAAAACCATCATGAATTCGTCGGCTAGCATCATTGGGGTGTTCGCTAAGCAAGCTAGATGATGACGATTTATTCCAGGCTTTATAATTATTACCTTTAGTAATTCCTAAGGCATCTTTAGCGTTAATAATTTTCATATTTTCAGTGGATTTTATTTTGCAGTTAATGTTTTCAGCTAGTGCTTATCAGAACACCTTGATTTTCCTAAATAGCGACATTTGGACTTTAGAAAAATCGAGCAGAATTGTCTTAAAGTTTACGCTTTGCTCGCGTTATTTTTAGAGAAAAAGAGAGAAAATCGAATAAAGCAACTTCAACGCAGAGCTATCCCTTGAGACCTAAAATCAATCGATTATCGTAAGGGAAAACTATGTAGCGCTCATTGCCGTCGCCGCTCAGGCTGTTGATTCTACTGCCAGATAGCTGCTGCCTAAGCGATGACTGTTACCGGTCAGTGACATGAATAACTTATTCGATATAGTTATTTCTAAACACTTGAATAATAAAACGAACGCATTCTTTATTAATATGGACTCTATCAGGACGCCAAACCAAGTCTCTATGTGAGTACATAGCAATTTCATAGCTAGGAAAATATGTCACATTATCTTTTCCTTTTAGGAACTCAGTTGCAACCGTTCGCAAAGTCGATTTTGCGTACATATTCGCTATCACAATGTCTTCTTGGCTAAATGTGTGTCTTAGAGGCACAGGGGAAACTGTTAATATTAAATTAAAGTTTCCTGTTGCATGATGCTTACAAAGTAAACTATACAAACGCTCTAGCATAGCAAGATTTTCATCATAGCTTACTTGAACAAACTCAAAATCGTGCCTATATTTTATTAGGTAATCTGCGGGCACTGTATTAGCGTAAAGATTATCAGGCTTATACAGCCATGCTTCGGTAAGTCCTAACGTTAAAATAATAATGTCAGCCTTAGCCGCTCTTTGAACTAACCTTTTGCCAACTTCTCTTCTTTGTAAAGCGCCTTGTAGGTTCAGCCTACTTGTATTGTCACTGTAATTTAAATCAATAAAGTGCTCTGCCTGTGATTCGACTAATAAGCTTGATTCTTCTATAAAATTTATTTCGCCAAATGAACGCTGAAATTCTTGTAGCATTGCGGGAATGTTATAGCGATGGAAAAAACCCGAAGTAGGAACGCCTTTGCTTTTATCAACAAAATCAGCATCTTGTAATGATTCATTATCCATGCTGAGAATATTAAAGCCATCAGCGCTAAAAGCCGACTCTAATTCTCTAGCAAAGCATGAACCCATGGTAAAGATACCAACATCTCTGGAAAATTTTTGCTTTAGCGCAATATTTTTAGGCTCATAAAACCCATCAAATATTCTTGTACTAGCAGATCTGCTATCACTACTCAATTGGCTGGAAGACTTAGAATTGTTCCAAGACATAAATAGATTTTTTTCTTTCATATTTTATAAATTAGTCAGTAAAAATTTAATACCATCATGCTTTACGCCATATGGCTTATACAATCTGCTTTTGCAATATAAAAGAAAAAGCATCTGAACCTACTAACAGCTCTTCTAATCGAATGGCCCCTCAATGACTCTCTGCAAACAGAAATTGGCTAGTTGCTTTTCTCTGTGCCACTCTGCAGCCATTGGCACGCTCGCATACTCGTGAAAACAAGGCGCTCCTAAAGTCCAGTGTATGAGTTTAGCATCCGAATTGGCACCAAATTCATCGGGTAACCAATTCCAAACAATAGGCAATTCACCGATTAAATTATCGTCAAGCCAAGTAAACCGGTGTAATTGCGCACCTGTTGCACTCATAATAAACTCAGGCGTTACCGCGCGATTCGCTGGATGACCGCAATTCCAAAGTACCACGCTCGACCAGTTTTTACGTGGATAATCGTCGTTTTTACAACCTAGATATTTGTCATGTGCTTTGGTTTTGTAATCATGATGCACACATAAAACGGCTTTACTTTCGTCACGTAAGGCCCAAAGCTTAGCAATATCATCGCGTAGCAACATATCACCATCCATAAAAATAGCCCAGCCAGTGTAATTCATAAGGTGAGGCACTAAAAACCGGCTATAAATGAATTGATTGCTACCGTCATTATGTGTTTCTGAATAAGCTCTGAGATTTTTTAGCGCTAAAGGGCTAATGCTAACTGGTTGGCTGGTATGACGAATTAAACTATTAGAGCACACATGAAAAACGACCGCTTCTCGGGGATCAAACCCTATAAATATATTTATCATTAGTAATTTTCCTTTCGTAAGTAGCGATAACGTCTGTATTTTGTAATAAATTATGTTTGATTAATTTATTTTTCGCGCAGCATGAGATTTATAATTGTCTTTGTCTATGCGAATTTTGTTCTGGACATCGATAACATCGACATTTTGCTCAGCTTTATAATCTATAAATTCTAATATACCTTTTATAACCCGCTCCGGTTGGGTTAACAATTTTTCATACGAGATAAGTAATAAAGGCTTATTACTCTTATTGGCAAACCTAGCTAATTTGTTTTGAAAATGCACGGCTCTATCAAGGTAATGCAGAAATGCTGCGTTTTCCTGATAAACCCTACGTAACGCAATAGCGACAGGATCTCTAAAAACCAACACTAATAGCCAATCATTATTAAGCGAATCTATGAGTTTACTCGCTGCGTCGGAAAACAATTTAGGGTCTTTCCAAGCAAACAATGGGTAGCGCTCGCTGTCATTACTCAACGAAGACAAAATGTCTTCTATTCGGCCTTCGCTGAGTGCTGCGCGTAATAAAATATCTTCATAAATAGGAGCGTTGGCTTCTGTGCCTAAAAAAAAACCAATATGATGAAAAATTGACGCTACTGCAGAAGTACCGCTACGGCCCAAGCCGGTAATTAATACTTTACGAAATTTTTGCTGGTCACCATGAGCAATAAACTGAATGCCAGAGTCGTATGTGGTCATAGTAATGAGTTAAACATTCAGTAAACGCAGAATGGTATTCCAAGCCTTAGGCGTTCCATTTAGTGCCTTAGTATTACGCAAGGCCCATGCAAAGTTATTGACTTGTTGATGCGCTAATGACGACGCAAATACTTGTTGCAAATCCTCAAAATCAGCGACGCTCAACAAGCCATCATAATTCACTGCGTCACCAGCCAGTAAGTTATCTGACCAAACAAACGCAGGTACTCCCGCCATAGCAGCATCTAACAAAATAGTTGAAGGTGGACTGATTAAGGCATCGTAGAGCGCAACCCTGTCAAGCGACAATGCTCCTGAAAGAAAGCGGTATTTATCTTTAGTTTGTGGTTTTAATTCCAGGGTTCGAGCTGCTGGATGAGAGCGTATGGTTAATTCTACTTGCTCTGACATATTAGCGTCATTAATAAAATTGAGCAGCCGTTGGTATTTATTAGGATGACTAAAGCGGACTGAATGTAAGTTTTCGGCCACCAACATGTCGTAAACACGGTGGTCTTTTTGTGATTGCGAATTGTTTTTAAAATCGTCAGATTCCAGCTGTATCGCGACATCTTCTGCAAATTGCTTGACAACACCGACTGGAATACATTTATGACGTTCCATAGGATGCAAATTCGGCAATTGGTCTTCGTCTGCCCAGGTCAGAATATAATCAGATGCAAATCGTACTGGGTTTACTCTAAAAGCATAATCGTGTGAGCGATGATGACGTAGACCGATGCACTCGTAGCCATGTTGTATAGTTATCTTAATCGTACTAGGTGGCGCGATTAAACACGTTTTATGGCTTAAAACGTGTGCTTGCGCATTAGATTCTGATGCTGTAATCAATGCGGACTGCTTACCCGATAATGCATTGGCAATATCTACTGGACCCGATGGGGTAAACCAAGGAATATTAAATGTTTCTAAAACATTCATAATCTCTTTTAATAAATAAGAGCCATGCTTAATAATCCGATTAGAGATGGCAACAACTGGTTTTAATGGACTATAAGGCAAAGCAGCTCTTAAAATCAACGCACGTAATATTTCAAAATCTTGGATTAAATCCAAAATAAATAGGGTGGTTATAGGAGACTGAGTTGAATGATAACTAGAACGAGGGCATTGACTATCCAACGTGGGATAGCTTGCTAAGCGCGTATAATCACTCAATAAAAACTCTTTGCGAGATATTAATGAATAATTGTTAAGGCGATTAATTATTAGTCGTTCAGCAGAGAAAGAGCAAAAGACTTTGAATCGATAATGGGTTAACTGTTGCAACAAATCATCGTCTGGAAAACCAGCTATTGAGCTATTTAAACTTTGAATAAAAGCAATAGGATATTCTGTTCTAATGAGTTTTAAGTCAGCCTGTGACAAGCCGTCTATGAGTAGAAAATTAATGTGCTCAGCAGACCATACAGTGCAACGCTCACAACCTAAAGCTGCTAATAGCTCTATATTGATAGATTGTCGGTTAGAACTAGCAAAGATAGTGAGTGAGCTATTTTTCTCTATTGAATGAGCGAGACTAAATATCGTTTTTTTTGCGTTAACGATTAATGGTTGAATACTGATCATAAACTACCATCCTGGATCATAGGCCGTCCTAAATCAATTTCATGGCCTAGATAAGTTCGCCACAGCTCAGTGAGTACTCGCTTAGATTGCGCTAATTCTGGCGCGCAAATATTAACATAAGGTTGCCAACCATGGTGGCTATCCCCAGCTATATCAATCTCTGTCACATTCAAAAGTTTTAAGATTTTACACAAAATCTCGACATGCATTGAAATCCATAAATCCAAATGATTGCTGTGAAAACATGTCATACGAGCAATCGTACTGAGTTCTTGCAAACAATTAGCACTATTTGGCATTGTTATTACGCAAGATAATGAAGTTATATCAAATGCGAACCGCCAAAAATCTGTTATGAAAACAAGGTTACTCTTATTGCCTGACCATTCCAAATCAATGTTACCTATGATTGAACTAGTAAAATAATCATAAGCTTTGTCAGAAAATACTAGTTTTATTGTTTGTGACTCCAGGTCAAAAGATTGCAGGTATATATCAAAGTTCGCTTTAAGTCCTGACCCTTCAAATGAAGCAACAAAATAATCAATCGTCCTAGAAAATTTGATAGCGTCAATATTAGTACGACAAGCGATAAGAACAGGCCTAGTATGAGCACTAGAACAAACTGGAACGCTAGGGGGCGTAATATTCTGAGTTATCTCTAAGCCGAATTGAGTCACTAAACAGTCAAAATCGACTAAATCATTAATACGTTGCAAACTTGAGTTAATTAAGTTTTTAATCGTCGATTGTTCTAGTGTTAATAACAGATGGCATAGCTGATTCACTGAATACAGTACAGCGCTTCCATACTGATAGTAAGGACTGTTTGGGCTTGTCAATACCAAACAACGCCTAGCTAACGCATCGCTACAACGATTATGAGTTTTACTTAAGCTGAAGCCATTAAGTTTTGTTGGTATCAATACGATATGGGAAGCTTCAAGCAGACTATCGCATACGTCTTCAGACCATTCCACAAACCGAGTGTTAATGCCATATCGATTAAATGCATGTAAAACAACCTCGATATCAGCCACTGGTTTTGTGCAAATGGTCAATGATAAGTCAAATTTATGATTCAGCTGCTTAGTAATGGCCTCAACAACATTTACCCATGATAGCAAGTCATCTAAGCCAACGCTGTAATATGGATTGCTACTAATTCCAAACCATAATAATTCAATTCGGCTAGGGTTCTGCCATTTAGCCCATGCCTGATTATCAGCCACTAAGTCTTTATCAAGAATGCCTGGTAAAGGATCAGAAATTAAACGAATCTTGGTGTTAGTAAGATGCTCTAATGAATTTTTTAAAAACGATGTGCTAACAATAATATCTGAAGCCAAATTTAATATTCTTAGCCAATTCCAATAAACACCATAATGGTGAATTAACGGCGACCAACTAAAATAATTGTCAAATAAATCGATAACGACGCGAATATTATTTTGTTTTAAATATTTTAAACATAAATAAAATCGTGTGTTACCAGGCTTGGAACTAATAACTGTCGTAGCGTTTTTAGCGATTTTAGTAATTTGTTGCGCTAACTCCTGTTCGGAAAGGATTTGTAAATTTACGCCTAACGCAATTAATTTCTGGCATATCGGGTAAATACGCAATCTATAACCAGCGTTTTTGTCGCTGACATCTGATAATACCCAATACACATCGGGAGTAGATTCGAGCATGGTCGCCATTGTTGTTATTCCGCTTAAAGTTTAATTGTCCCTATTGCCGTTAATGCGCTTAATGGCGGTGCTCGATCAAAAATAGCTTGTTCAATAGGCAAATCTAAATCATATTCCCTAGATCCTCGACCCAAGTGCTCAACCACAGCCGCACCTATGACCACATGTTTATAGCCTTGCGCGCTGGCGCGCAAACTAAAATCAACATCATTGTAGTTGGTTGGAAATATATCTTCGTCTAAACCGCCTAACTCCAGATAAAGGTCGCGCCTTAATAACACGACCGCAAAAGTATTACCTATGACTTCTATGGTAGTATCTACCATAAAATCAGGAGCAAGATGAGTGACTAAAAATGGACCGCCCGCCAGTAAATCACTTCGCCTGTTTGCCGCTAAACCTAAGGATTGCAAGCTTAGTTTATTATTTCTACTCCCAATTACGCGGAAACTACAAGTACCTACCCAGGGTATGGCTGTAATTTCCCGCGCCATCGCTAATGCATCTGGTGTAATTAACACCGAGTCATTCGACAACATAAGCAAAAATTCTTGTGTAGCGAGCTTGGCGGCTAAATTACACTGCCTGCTATGGTTAAATGTTTGGTTATAGTCGATGGTTTTAACAGCATCAAAACCAAATAATGCAATAGCTTTGCTATAAACGCTTTCAACAATACTAGGAACAGAACCGTTATTGACTAAAATAATTTCAAGATGGCCTGAAAAGCGTTGTAATCGAATCGCATCTAAACAACGTAAAGTGTCTTGTTCGGAGTTGCGATAATTGATAATGATAGAAATGCCACCGGTTTGCTGAAATCTATGTTCTTCAGACGGAGGGGCAAAATCTATCGCCACTTGGTTTTCCCAAGCTTCTTTAAGTTTAGGAATCGTCAAACCAATACGCGAGCTTTCCATAACATACGGTATGCGTATGACTTGACTTGCATCAGTGTCGCAAAACGCATGTTCAATGCGTAGCTGTCCCGATTTAAAATCAGATGCCCGGTTAGCAAGCGCTGTTTTCAATAAGTTTTTGCCAACAATCACGCTATTTTTAAATAGCAATACATGGTTTCGGAATTCAGGATTTAACAATAAAGGTTGTTTAATCAGATAAGGTCGTTCTATGGATGAGGCTAGTAAATAATCCCAGTAAATTAATGCATTGGACAAATCAGTTTTATAGTTGCATTGCGCCAAAATTGCCCAGAAATCAGGGCGTAATGTCGCTTGAGCTTCTAAAAACAGAAAATAATCGGCATCAGAATTGTCAACCAGCTCGCTAAAAGCTACCGATTGTTGCTCGGATAATTGTACAGAACCGTCGCGTTCTAGAAAGAAAACAGATTGGCTAAGAAGTTGATAATCTTCATATTCCGTTCTGATAATAGGATCAATATCTTCGCGGACAAAAATAATCAATGCGGTATTCAGCTTATGAGGCGCACTTTTATCCGCAACTGGCGGCATTTGATTGTGTTTAATAACAAAATCCAACTGATTTCGCGTTAACTTTGCTATTTCATCAAAATAAGATTTTCCACCGCCTAACATACTGTGATAGTCGATTAACGGCAAGTTCTTATCGTGGAATAACTCAGGCACTAAAATAGCATCAGTTAGCACGATAGTTTGCTCTTTATCAGTCGCTACGATAAGAACCGGAGCAGATCTTGATATTAATTTAAATCTCAGATTAATGACTTGCTCGATAGTCGGAATGTCAAATCGCTCCAGTCTAGTTAATACGCCTGACTCAACTTCTTGATAAAAATCCAGTAAAAATTTAGTCTCCTTGGCAGCATCACTACCCGCTATATCGAATAATAAATTCACGTCTAAATTCGATAAAAAACGCAGACTACGAGGCATACCTAGTGGCAACCCACCTTCGTAGCGATGAAACGCTCTCAGAGGAGAAAACGTTAATGCTTCAGCTTGATGTGGTTCAAGGTTAACACTTAATGGACTCTTGGGTTCACCGGCACGATAAAGACTTAAGGATTTACACCCCTGGCTGATAAGAGAAAATTGCAATACCCCACCAAGCATCGCAGTAAAACCAACTTTATTTTCTTCTAAGCCAAAGGCGGCTTTTACATCTTCCCTGGTTACACCTGGCTTAATTTTGCCAATGAATGCTTGACCTAAGACAACGTTAACCGTAACAGGCATTGCTTGCTTACTAAAAGCCCAGCCCATGCCAATAGGACCAACGAAACCATCAAAACATGCTTTGCCTTCAGCCGTTAGCGTTTGTTCAACCGAGCTATTATTGGCAGAGTCATCATGGGCTACACTCTCTATGTCGTCAGATTCTGATGCGCTAGCTATTTGTAATGGAAAACAGTAACTTAATGTTTTGCCATCAAATTCAATTGCCCATATCAGCGTATTATTTTCTAGTCCTACCTGTGCTTTAAGACAAAAGCCAAAACCGCTGTCAGACTCGATAACCGCTAATGTGCTGGCTACATCTTTACGAATTTGGCGAGCTAGCTGGTGTTGAATCTCTTGATCGTTAGCAAGCAATTTAAAAGCACAATGACCTATGCTCCAACCACGAATTTCCAGTTTTGAATCTTGAATAAATGCGCTTTCAATCATTAACGCACAGGCTACTTGGTTATCCTTAGTGCGTATAATTAATGGTTCAACCTGAGGCGATGAATTTGATTGCGAGGCTAAAATTGACGCTTCAACATCGGTTATAGCCGGCAAAACATGGATATTAATTTTTTGTTGCTTATTAATCATT
Source organism: uncultured Methylocucumis sp. (assembly GCA_963923905.1). GTDB lineage: Bacteria > Pseudomonadota > Gammaproteobacteria > Methylococcales > Methylomonadaceae > Methylovulum. The sequence continues at coordinate 1,795 of CAWUNX010000045.1, read as the reverse complement.
CAATGATTTCCATACATGTAGGATTTGGTTGATAACAACCTCCTGAATTATCGTTTCCACGCTAATCCAGTTAGAGAATGGTTCTAAAAAATTTGCGCTTAATAAGCATTCTAATTGCCTGGATTAATACGCGCAATAGAGCGGTTAATAACAAGACCGTCAGCTATACCCTACCGTAAGTATCCTCAAACCGCACAATATCATCCTCGCCAACATAGTCGCCGCTTTGCACTTCAATCATCACTAAGTTCATAATGCCAGGATTAGCTAAGCGATGTCTATGCCCGGCGGGAATAAATGTTGATTCGTTAGTGTTTAGTAAAAACTCTCTGTCATCAAGCACGACTTTAGCCGTACCTCTGACGACGACCCAATGCTCGCTACGATGATAATGCATTTGCAGTGATAATGAGCAACCGCTATTGACTTGTAACCGTTTGATTTTAAAACGCTCGCCTTCTTCTAACACCGTATAACTGCCCCACGGTCTTAACACGGTTTTATGCGTTGTCGCCGCTTCATGGCCGTCGGACTTTAATTTAGCCACGATATGCTTAACATCTTGTAGCTGGGCTCTATCGGCTATTAATAGCGCATCGGGCGTATCAACGACGATTAAATGCTCTAATCCAATCGCGCCAATTACCCGAGATGAGCTATGGATGAAACAATCATTGACATTTAACGCCGCATATCGCCATTAAGCCGGTTACCGTTGCTATCTGCCGGTAATAAACCAGCCACCGCGTCCCACGAACCAATATCACTCCAATCAAAAGTCGCTTCAATCATTGCCACGCGTTCGGATTTTTCCATCAGCGCGTAATCGATAGACACATCGTTAAAACGGCTGAAACTATCGGCGTCAAATTCGACAAACAGCTCCGCATTTTTGTTTGCTTGGGTGGCTTGATAACACTCCTTAGCCACATTAAAAATATCTGGCGCATGTAACACCATTTCCGTCAGTAAACTGGTGGCGCTAAAACAAAACATGCCTGAATTCCACGAGTAATTACCAGCCGCTAGGTATTGTTGCGCAACCTCTAACGAAGGCTTTTCCACGAAGCGTTGCACTTTAAAGCCTGCACCGATAGCAGAACCTGCCTCGATATAACCAAATCCTGTTTCGGGCGCGGTGGGTTTAATACCAAAAGTCACCAAATAACCTTGTTGGGCAAGCAAGCTGGCATCTTGCACCGCTTGGTTGAATGCCAGTTGGTTTTGTATCAGATGATCCGAGGCTAGTACCAACATCAAAGCATTTTCACCAAACTGTTCAGCGACATACAATGCGGCTAACGCAATCGCAGGCGCGGTGTTTTTGCCAAACGGCTCTAGTAGAAAAAACCATTCGCCTTGTGGTCGGAGGCATGATTAAGCTCGTCTTTACAAGCAAAATAATAGTCACGCTTGGTAATAGTCAGTACCGATTGATTATAGGCAATCGCTAAAGCGCGACGATAAGTTTTTTCAATCAGCGATTGCTGGTCGTGTAATTTCATGAACGGCTTAGGATGGCCTTCACGCGAGATAGGCCATAACCGAGTACCAGCGCCGCCCGATAAAATAACGGGGATTATTGCGGGATATTGCGTCATTATTGACTCCACAAGGGGTTTATGACGACTCTAATAACTTTACAGGCTATATCAGAGCAGATTGAAATAGTCTATCAGGCACAAATATTGATTACTAGCAAAGACCGCATGGAAATAACCAGCAATTCCAAATTTAAACCCCTATTATTTCAACTGGAATTTACCCATCCAGCATAAACAGCATGAACTCATCC
>CAWUNX010000044.1:0-13701 GCA_963923905.1 uncultured Methylocucumis sp. | reverse complement strand
ATTATGTATTATCGCTCATTTCTTGGTATTGGCGTTGATGGAAATAGCCTAAGGGCCGTCCTAACCCTTGTTCTGATAGCTCTTTTTTACTGACCACTTTGCCAGCATTCACTGCTAGAATTTCTAATAAACTAAATTCAGTGCTGGTTAAATCGATAACCTGACCGTTCCATTCGGCTTTACGCTGCTCAGGCCAAACCGTTAGCGCGGCTAAATGAATGACTTTATCCAATATGTCGCTATGCTGAGAGGGATGAGCCGTACGGCGTAAAATAGCCCGAATGCGTGCAAGCAACTCTCTTGGCGTGCAAGGCTTAGGCACATAATCATCGGCGCCAGACTCCAAACCGACAATACGGTCAACATCATCGCCTTTCGCCGTTAACATCAATATCGGCACTCGGCTATGCATGCGGATACGATTCAATACCTCTATGCCTTTTAAACCTGGCAGCATCACGTCTAACACAACTAAGGCATATTGCTCTGACAATGCCTGATGTAAACCGCTTTCGCCATCGTACTTGGCTACAACGTCAAAATCTTCTTGTTCTAAATACTCTTTCAACATCTCTGACAATTCAATATCGTCATCAATTAATAATACGCGTGTCTTAGTCGTCATGGGGGGATGTTTTTAACCTGGCTTGTATGGGCTATATGAAAACGTTTTCTTAACGCTAACGCTAACAGTTTTACGCAGTTTTACATTCGCTAACCGCAGTTAACTTAAAATCTAGCATACTAACCCTGAGCTTAACAGCGCTCACATTATTCACTAACGGAGTATTTTTATGTTGAACACAGTTTCTAAAGCAATGGCAATTTTACTTTTAACCCCTATGGTAGCATTAGCTAAACCTAATGGCAGCGGTATGCCCCCTTGTGGTGCAGAAGACATGCATCACCTGCCAAGACCGGGTTTTACTCAAAATGAGTTACCACCCTATTTAGCCGACCTGGCATTATCTGAGCAGCAAAAAACAACCATTAAACAAATTGTGAGTGCAAAAGGCGAAGCAATGAAAGCTAAAATGGATGAGGCGTTTAAATTAAAAATGCAAATCCACAACTTCCCTTTCTCTATGGATTACAGCGAAGATAAAGTAAAAGCGTTAATTGCCCAAGCCACGCAATCCATGGCACAAGCCCAGTTAGAAAAAGCACAAATTGATAACGCGGTTTATCAAGTATTAACCGAGGAGCAAAGAGAGCAGCTTAAAACAAAAATGGCTGACTTCGCACACTCACCTAGAGGCTAACGGTTAATTTCCACTCATCACTGCAAATGGTTAAAGCGTCTTACCTTCAACAAGCTATTCTTGTCATAGCCTTTACATTAACTGGATTAGCGGGTTGTTTGCCCAAAACTCAGCATTTAACGCTTGCTCAGCAAACACAAAAAATGAATGAATTTGTGGCTACCGGTGGTTATGCGTCCGACGAAAACCACCGGATTAAATCAACTCGGGAAATTTGGTTGCATGATAGCGTATTACTCGATACAACGCTGGTGATGCCTGAAGATTCAGGCAGGTATCCAGTCATTATTTACTTACCAGGTTTAGGAGAAGATGCTAATGCGGGTGCAATTTGGCGGCAACAATGGGCGCAGGCGGGCTATGCCGTGTTTACCGTACAACCTATGTCGGTGGCAACGGCACTTAAGGGATTGGATGCATTGCCGCAACAGGCTAACTTTAACAAAGAGGAGGAGGACAATGACTTAAGTCGGTTACAAAATTTACGCTATAGCGATTTACATTATGTTGGTCGAGCGTACTTTTCTAATGCAGACTTAATAAAACGCTTAGCCCATTTAGCATTTGCCGTTAACGAACTAAAGCAACGCGCGCAACAGCCAACATCGGTATACGCAGCACTAGATTTAAATAATCTCGTCATCGCCGGTTACGAGTTAGGCGCACAAACCGCTACAGCGCTGCTAGAGCAAAATCCGGCCATCACAATCCCTACAGCGCTAAGTGCAATTAAACCAAAAGCCACAGTATTGCTAAGTCCTGTCGTTGACTTAGCGGCCGGTGATGTCTCGCATCGTTTTCAAAAGCTATCCTCGCCTATGCTAGCGATAACTGGCCCTAACGATACAGATGATTATGGTGTCAGTATTCCAGAGCTACGCACTACAATTTGGGAGTATGCGCCTTCCGGCAATAAATACTTGTTAATGCTTGATGAGGCTGAGCATACGCTATTTTCCGGGTCACACTTTGAGGCTCGCCATAGCAGTGAACAACCGAAGGGTGCTAGGCCACCAGGGCCTGACGGTGCCGAACCACCTGGCTTAACCGAACTACAAAGTATGCATTTCAATATTGGCGTTAGCGCTGGTGCTGGCCCTATGGGCTTTGGCAATATGGCGCCACCGGGCATAAATCCACGCCATGACAGCGCTGCCACAGTTCATGCCTATAAAACGATTGCGATTATCCGAAGCGTGACAACGGCATTTTTAGATTCGCTGGTTAAAGCTAAAACCAACGCTAAGCAATGGGTAAATTCCAGTGATTTTCAACTATGGAGCGGTAAACGGGCGGAATTAAAAATAAAATAAAAACCAACATAACCACCGCGCTTATTGCTTTAGAGTAGGTTAAAATACTACTTTACACTAACAACAGTTCTAAAAGGTGGTGGTTATGTCATTAATTACGTGGACAGAGCAACTTGAAGTAGGTGTGACTGAAATTGACCAACAACACCAAAAATTAGTGCAGCTTATTAATAGCTTGCATAACCACATGTTGGCCGGCGATGCGAATGAAATTATGGCTAAAGTACTGAGCAGAGTCATTGAATATACCGGTTTTCATTTCAGCACTGAAGAACACTATATGCAGCAATACAATTACCCTAATGCAGAAAAACACTTGAAAGAACATAAAGATTTAGTCGAGGTTGCGGTTAACTTGCAGCATAAATTAGAATCAGGTAATACCCATATTACGATGGAAACTATGCACTTTTTACAAGATTGGCTACAACATCATATTCTAGGCTCAGACAAAGAATTAGCGCATTATTTAAACAGTCAAGGACTACACTAAGCCTAAGAACAGTCGAAAAAAAAGGCGTTCTATCCGAGAAATAGAACGCCCCAAGATGGCACCAAACACAGGAGAGTAAAAACATTGATGTTGCTTTTACTAAAGCAGATTTAATGCCAACTTTTTTATTCTTTAATTATCAACAACATAATCAATACAATAAAGCGATAACCGGTAACAGTTGTGATAAACGCACCAAAAAAACATTAAAAACGTTGCTATCGCACCAAAACAGTTTTAAAAGCATCTTCAAATTAAAACTGACCCAGCTTGATATTTATTAACCGAAATATTGGATAAAGTAATGACCGACTCCGAAAACACCATAGATAAACGTCAACATCCTCGCGTCGCGGTTGAAACAGATTATCGACTCTTCTTAAATGGCGCACAGTATGTGGGTAAAACTAGTAATATCAGCGCTTACGGCGCGTTCCTGGTCGTTCCAGAGCCAGGTATTCCACCTTCTTTAGTTTCGCAATTTGGTGACTTACATGTGTTAATAGAGGGTAAATGGTCGCATTACCGCTGCGAGATTGTCTATGTTGGCAAAGATAGCGAAACATCGCTACCCGGTGCAGGTGTACAAAATATCTTTGCTAAGCGTTTAGAATCTTAAATGAATAAGCTCATAATCGCGTGAATACGCTGTTGAGCTTTTTGTAGTGCCATAAGCGACAACTCTGGTGTTAACTCCGTGTTTTTAAATTTGGCATAAGCGGGTAACGTGTTGATATAAGGCAGTTCTTTTCGACGCGGACTGCCAATATAACTGTGCAATTTAGCTAAGATGACCAAATCAATCAATTCCGGTTGCTGGCTCTCGCTTTGATAAAACCAATCCTCAGCATGAAGCGCAATATCGGCTAATTGCTCATTAAACCCTAACGTATGCAATACCAGCGAGCCAACTGACGGGGCTAGTAAGCTTAAAGTCGTCAGTAATTTATCCGCTTCATGATATTGCTCAGTATTTTGCTCGACAAAATGCAAAATAGGCACCACGCCAATATTAGCAACTAACCCCGCTAATAACGCATCGTCGGGATTAATCGTGCGACATTGTTCGGCTAAAACAAAACATAAACTAGACACAAACACACTGCTTTTCCAAGTATCTAGCATAATTTTCATCAGCTTAGCATCTTTACACTTAAATAACTCTTTCATGCTAAGACTCATCACTAAATTGCGCGTGGTATTTAACCCTAAACGAGCAATCGCATCCTGGCAATTCGTAATGCTTCCATCAGGCGCATACAACGCACTATTCGCTACTTGAATAAGTTTGGTCGCAATTGGTGCATCGACTTGCAGAATATCAGCCACCTCTTTAATGCCAATATCATTTTTCATCGCTTGATTCAGCTTAATCGCCACTTGCGGTAACGAAGGTAATGCCAGTTTGTTTTCGCGATAACACTGAGCAAAATGACTGAAAAATCGATTATCAGCAATATCTGCTGGTAACTCTAAATCTAACAATTGTACGGAATAAAGCTCGCGACTTCTCTGAGTCCATAAGCTCACAATATTTTCCGATAATACTAACAGCTTAATATCAGTTTTCGCGATAGCTGTTGCGCCTTGGATTTTACCGCTGTTTAGCGGCAAACTCGCTAATGCCGAGGTCTCGGATACCTCATAACCGGTTACGCTATTCGGTTGAAAACTAACCGTACCTTGCAATAAATAATAAATGGCATCACGCTGCTGACCAATTTGAAATAACACCGAACCCGCAGGTAATTTCAACGTTTGTTGCTCTAAATTTGCCACAAAAATATCGTCAAAATCGCGTAACGGCACGAATCTTTTTAACACCGCTAACGGTTGAGTCTCTAAAAGCTGATCAATAGGCACCGCTTTATGCTCAGGTAATGGCGTATCTAATTCGGTTATTAACAACTCGTGATCAGATGCTTGAGCTGTTTTAGCCAATTTTTTGCAAAATAATTCAGTGAGCCAGTTCATAATCGTGCCGTCAAAATGATTTAAGCTAATTATAGCCTAACCACCCTAGGTTTAGCGCCATAATAGCGGCGCTATCTGAAAAAGTAAGCAAGTAACCAAACTACGCAGTATTTATCCACTATTCAGCGTTTGGCCTGTGATTCATACAAACTTATATTACTTGTATAGAAACGTTGTAGCACTCTCTACTAAGATGCCGTTACTTGCTTTAACATGTTAAACATATGGCTTTAGCAACTCATGATTGGTTAAGGTTTATCATCTGAGCAAAACGCTATTGTCGAGTATCACAACCGCTATTTGAGGATCGTATTAAATGAACCCATTTTTCAAAAAGGATTTGAAATTGCTGAGCTGGCTCAATTAACATCAGCCCAATATGAGCAGTACCATAAGAGTTTGCTTCAATATTGGGATTTAAAAAATATAAAAGACACCGCTTTTGAAGAAGGTGAAAAATCGGGTTTTGAAAAAACCGCGATAGCCATGCTATTAGATAACGAATCTGTGGAAAAAATTGTTAAGTACACTCAATTACCCGTTGAAAAAATTAATTCTTTGAAAATAACGCTAAAAAATGGCTCATGAACCTGGGTAAGCCTCTCCAACATTATGAAACTTAACCGCCACACGCTTAGCTCCCCAATCCCCAGGCTGTGCCTGAAAGAACCCGGCACACGCCTCACCGCAATGACGACAACGCCCCTCTTCAGTGAGCTGCCACTCAGACAACACATACCAGTCTCGCCCAATCAATAATTGCCCGCACTGAGCACAATACGTGCTGTCAGCGGCTTTATCATGCGCATTACCGATATAGGCGTAACGTACGCCATTAGCCAAGGCAATATTACGTGCTGTTAATAGCGAAGCCAATGGTGTACGAGGCTTATCCAGCATTTTCCAATCAGGATGAAACGCGGAAAAATGCATAGGTACATCAGGGCCTAGATTTTCAACAACCCATTGCGTCATCGCGTTTAACTCCGCCTCTGAATCATTCTCCCCTGGAATAATTAACGTCGTTAACTCTAACCACACTTGAGTCTCGTGTTTAATGTATTTGAGCGTTTCTAATACCGGCGCTAAATGACTACCGGTTATTTGATAATAGAATTTTTCGGTAAAAGCTTTTAAATCGATATTAGCCGCATCCATAGTGCGATAAAATTCCGCTCTAGGCTCAGCACACTGATACCCTGCTGATACGGCAACTGACTTAATACCCAGCTCCCGGCAAGCCAACGCGGTATCAATAGCATATTCATGAAAAATAACCGGGTCGTTATAGGTATAGGCTACGCTGGCACAACCGTAGGCTTGCGCCGCTTGCGCAATGGTTTCTGGACTGGCATAACTCATTAAGGTATCCATTTCTCTGGATTTACTAATATCCCAGTTCTGACAAAATTTACAGGCTAAATTGCAGCCCGCCGTGCCAAATGACAGCACCGGCGTACCGGGTAAAAAGTGGTTTAAGGGTTTCTTTTCGATGGGATCAATAGCAAAACCGCTAGCGCGGCCATAACTGGTCATAACGACTTGCCCCGCTAGCTGTTGCCTAACAAAGCATAAACCGCGCTGGCCTTCATGTAATTTACAATAACGCGGACACACATCACATTGGCATCTTCCATCGTCTAAACGATGCCAATAGTGAGTTAATACCGTATCAGCCAATAATTTGTTATCTTTTACTAGAAATTCAGTCATATTTTACCCCTGCGTCGCTTAAGGAGCTGCCATTATGAATAGAATGCCTGCGGTTGCGGGTAGTTTCTACCCCGCCAACGCCGACCAATTGCGTCAACAAGTACACGCTTATTTAATTCGTGCGCATAGCGGTACTAGAGTTCCTAAAGCGCTCATCGCACCTCATGCGGGCTTAGTTTATTCCGGCGCTATCGCCGCTAGCGCTTATGCGCGCTTAGAACCTGCGTTTGATACGATTAACCGTGTCGTGTTACTAGGGCCATCACATCGAGTCGCTTTTAAAGGCTTAGCACTCACGCAGGCGGACTATTATGTCACCCCTTTAGGTGCAATTCCGATTGACCATACGATTGAGCCGATTTTAGCCGACTTACCTTATGTTGGCATCTTAGAACATGCGCACACCCACGAACATAGCTTAGAACTGCAACTGCCTTTTTTACAACAACAACTCGCTAGCTTCAGCTTAATACCAATAGTCACTGGGGATGCAACACCAGAACAAATCAGCACTGTTTTGGAACGCTTATGGGGCGGACCTGAAACACTTATCGTGATTAGCTCAGATTTAAGCCATTATCACAATTATGAAACTGCGCAAAAATTGGATAAAGCCACCAGTATTGCGATAGAAAAACTCCAATACGAGCGCCTAGATTACGAATCCGCCTGCGGCAGAGTCCCGATTAACGGATTATTAAAACTCGCGCGCGATAAAAACTTAACAGTCAAAACCATTGATTTGAGCAATTCCGGCGATACCGGAGGCGATAAACGTAGAGTCGTAGGGTATGGTGCTTATGTCATTGACTAACGAACAACAACAAATCTTATTAACGCTGGCTAAAGCCTCGATTACATACGGCTTAGCCCATGGCAAAGCCTTAACACCTAGCTTAGAAGATTATCCAGACAACTTGCTCAAACCTGCTGCCACATTTGTCACACTCAATAAACAGCAACAATTACGTGGCTGTATAGGCATGTTAGAAGCCATACGACTGCTGCCGATAGACATTGCCGAAAACGCCTATGCCGCCGCATTTAAAGACCCTAGATTTCCTCCGTTGCAAGCATCAGAGTTAGAGTTGCTCGATATACATATCGCCATTCTTACTCCACCCGAACCTATGACATTTAACTCAGAAAGCGACTTAATAGCCCAATTGCAACCCGGTATAGACGGCTTAATCCTATCAGAAGGCTTTAGGCGTAGCACCTTTTTACCAGCTGTTTGGCAATCTCTACCTAAACCGCAACAATTTCTGAATCATTTAAAACAAAAAGCTGGATTACCAGCGAGTTACTGGTCTGACACGTTAACGATACAGAGGTATAGAACAGAGTCGTTTCCTGACGATATGGCCTAATAAACCACAGCAAATCAGAAACCCATGTAAAACTCGACTTAGGTTTAAAAAAGCCCCTTCCCCAACTGCAACAATAGTTTGTCAGGTTTCCTACAATCGCCTTTCCCTGTGTTAGCCAAATATCGCCCTAAACAAGCCAACTTATTGTAAATACGATAATTTTTTATCATCCACCAAGTTGGCAAGAGTTTTGCTTAGTACTAAGCAAACACAGCGTTAACCAGGAATAGCCATGACTTACCCAACTCGCAGCATTGTCATTAATGACACCACATTACGCGATGGCGAACAATCCGCCGGGGTAGCTTTTTCATTAGAGGAAAAATTAGCGATTGCTCAGCAACTTGTTGCGTTAGGCGTCCCTGAACTAGAGATAGGTATTCCAGCAATGGGAGGCTGTGAGCGTGAGGAAATTCAAGCGATTGCTGATTTAGGGCTGCCTGCCAAACTGATGGTCTGGTCAAGAATGCGCCAAGACGATTTGACGTCATGCCTAGGTTTAGCCGTTGATAATATTGATTTATCGATTTCAGCCTCTGATCAACATATTGCGCACAAATTAAAACAATCGCGTACCTGGGTTTTAGCGACCATCGATAACCTGGTGCGTAAAGCTAAAGACTATGGTTTTAATGTCTGCGTAGGCTTAGAAGATGCCTCCAGAGCCGATATTGATTTTTTACTGCATTTATGCGAACACGCCCAACGCGCTGGCGCGTTTAGAGTCAGATTTGCGGATACGGTTGGCATTATGGAGCCGTTCGGCGTGTTTGAAACCATTAAAAAACTACGCGCCAACACTGATTTAGCGATTGAAATGCATGCGCATGATGATTTAGGTCTGGCCACTGCCAATACCTTAGCGGCTGCATTAGCTGGTGCTACCCATGTGAACACCACGGTCAATGGTTTAGGCGAGCGCGCTGGCAATGCGGCATTAGAAGAAGTCGTCGTTGGTTTAAAGCAATTATACGGGATTGAAACTGGAGTTAATTTACGGCATTTTTCTGAATTATCGAATCTAGTTGCTAATGCCTCAGGCGATGCGATAGGCACACGCAAAAGCTTAATCGGTAAAAATGTATTTAGCCACGAAGCCGGTATTCATGTTGATGGATTACTCAAAGATTTAAACAATTATCAAGGGGTTGACCCTGCCATTGTTGGCCGCCAGCACGAATTAGTTTTAGGTAAACATTCAGGCACGCAAGCGGTTATTTACGCTTACCAACAATTAGGGATTCACCTTAATCGCGAACAAGCTCAGCATTTATTGCTAGCGGTTAAAGATTTTGTCAAAACAGCTAAACGCTCACCGACGCCGGTTGAGTTAAACCAATTTCATCAAGCGATAGAGGACTGAGATATGAACCAAGCCAAAACTGCTCTAAGAGATGAATCTGCAACTAAAAAACCGATTGCAGTTCCGGTTGATGATGAGCGCTACCCAGGCTCGTTTTTTAGGATTCCAGCACCACCCGTGCCAGGAAAAACCGGCTGGAGCTTACGCTAATGGCAAGTCAAACGAATGCGCAAACTATTGGTTTTTTTGCGCAATGGCATGAGGATGTGCATTGTGTGTTCGGACGCGACCCGGCTGCCCATAGCGTATGGGAGATTTTACTGACCTATTCTGGCGTACACGCGGTGTTGCTGCATAGAATTAGCCATAAATTATGGCTTGCTAACTGGAAATTGACCGCGCGCATCTTATCAGCTTTTGCTAAATGGATGACCAGTGTTGAAATTCATCCGGGTGCTACGATAGGACGGCGTTTGTTTATCGACCATGCCTTAGGAGTGGTGATTGGCGAAACGGCCGTTATTGGCAACGATGTCACGTTGTACCACGGCGTGACCTTAGGCGGGACGACTTGGAATAAGGAAAAACGCCATCCGACCTTAGGCAATAATGTGTTAGTGGGTTCGGGCGCAAAAATTTTAGGTGCGATTACGCTAGGCGATAATGTAAGAGTCGGGGCTAATTCGGTAGTCGTTAAAGATGTACCTAATTGTTGTACCGTCGTTGGTATCCCAGGCCGTATTGTGCAAAGCAAAGGCACTAAGATTCAAACTAAACATGGCATAGACTTAGATCACCATTTAATTCCTGACCCTGTTGGCAAAGCTATTTCGTGTTTACTTGAGCGCATTGACGAATTAGAAGCTAAGCAAAGCGCTTTACATATCACGGCTAATGATGATGAATGTCATACCTGCGATGCAGAAACGATTTGCAGTTCACATAGAGAAAGCCCAGTAAAACTGGTCGCGGGGTTATAGTGGATTTATTAGATTTTGAAGCCCAAGGTTTGTATTTTGAACAACAAGAGCCTGCGGGCGTTAAAGAATTATTAGCATACGCCTCGGAGTCTTATGCCGATGGCGCTGCCGAATTGCCCTTGTTACAAGCGTATTTTAAAGCGCCTGAATCGCTAAATGTGTTAGTCGCACTGAACCGATTTTATTACTACCAACATCGCCTAGACGAAGCCTTAGCTGCGACCATGAAAGCGTTAGCGGTGATAAGACCCATGCTTGCCTTCCCCGATGATTGGCGGCTGTTAACCCTAACTCATATCGAAACCACACCTAGCAGTTTATTAACCCAAGTACGCTTGTATTTGTTTACGCTAAAAGCAATTGGCTTTTTATACATGCGGTTAAATCAATTAACTCTCAGCCAAGAAATTTTTGAAAAACTCGTGGCCTTAGATGAAAAAAACCGTATCGGCGCACAAGCCTTACTGGATTTAGTGCTGCATTGCCAAACCGAACTTGAGCAAGATATGGCTAAACGCGGCACAGCTTAACCCCTCTTTTGATAAAAATCACCCCTGACCTAAGCGGAGACAAACATGAGTTTCATAGAAGAATTGGAAGAATTTGAATCTGCTGAAGAATTTTTGCAGTATTTTAACTTGGATTATGACCAAACCATCGTACATGTGAACCGCTTACATATCTTGCAACGCTTTCATAATTACTTACAGCAAGCCGCTGACAGTATGCCAGATAGCGAAGAAGCCCAAAGAGCGGTGTATAAGACCTTGCTAGCACGCGCCTATCAGGATTTTGTCGAATCAGATGCCGTCACGGAAAAAGTGTTTAAAGTCTTTCACATGGGCGAACCACAAACCGGGTTTGTTGCTTTAACGGATATTAAAACATGAAACCGGAACGCTTTGATGAAGGCCGTTTTGAATACGGCGAATCGGTTAGAGTCACGCGCAATGTGCGTAACGATGGCACTTACCCAGGTCTTGATGTCGGTCATTTGCTTATACGCCGGGGCAGCGTCGGTAACATCATTGAAGTTGGCACGTTTTTACAAGACCAAGTGATTTTTACCGTTCACTTTTTAAGCCAAGGGCGCATGGTTGGCTGTCGCTTAGAAGAACTGATTAGCGCTGATGAACCGTGGAATCCTAGCCGCTTTGAATTTCGCGATAAAGTGAAATGCACGATAGACTTAGGCGTGCAAGGTAATGTACTCGTGGCGAAAGGCACTGAAGGCGAGGTCATGAAAGTCATACGCGATGATGCGCTGATTCAATACCATGTTGCTTTCCGCGAAAAAATGTTACAAGTGCCAGAAACGGCTTTAGAACCTGCTCACCCGGAAAGCTTTACCGAGCCGGAGTTTTAATGTGAATATGTCTAGTCTTAACCAAAAACCTGAAGCTTATAATGTCCTGAGAGCATCGCTAGTCTTATTTAAAAAATCACCTAGCGAATTAGCCGAAGCGGAATTAACTCAAGTCATGCGTCAAGCCTCTAATGAATTTATTATTGAAAGCCGAGTATTAAATTCACCCGAAGCGGCTTCGGTCGTAATTACCGAAGAAGAGATTCAACGCGCACTTGCTGAAATTCGCGCGCGTTACGACGAGGAAGTCACATTTATTAGTGACTTAAATAAGAACGGCTTAGATGAGGCTACGTTACGCTCGGCTTTACAACGGCAATGTAAGGTAAATACCGTATTAGAGCTAGTTGGCAGTCGCTCGCCTGATGTCAGCGAGGTCGAAATAGGTATTTATTATCACCTGCACCCAGAGCAATTTCATCAACCTGAATTACGCGAAGCTTGGCATATTTTTATCAGTATTAACCCAGACTATCCTGAAAATACGCGTGAAATGGCAAAAATGCGTTTATTAGAAATTAGTAGTAAGCTGAAGAAAAAGCCGCACAAATTTGCTGATTACGCATTAAAACATTCTGAATGCCCAACTGCACTACAAGGTGGTTTATTAGGCTTAGTGCCGCGCGGTAAGCTGTACCCAGAAATTGATGCGGTGTTATTTACGTTAAAAGTCGGCGAAATTAGCGGACTTGTCGAATCTGAAATAGGCTTTCATCTGGTGTTATGCAAACAAATAAAAAAGCCCGAAACGCTATCACTACAAAAAGCCACGCCCAAAATTAAACAATTAATTAAAGATCGTTCACGCCGAACCTGCCAAAAAGCATGGCTGTCGTCGCTCAACAAGGAATCTTAACCATTCGACCCATAAAACCCGACTATTGACTGCGTGAGCTAGGTTTGTCATGCAGATTCTCTGCCAACCGACTAGGAGTTAAAGCGATGAGCATTAAAGAAATCAAACATTGTTCATTTTGCGGCGTTGAACAATCTGCGTCTATTCCATTAATTGCAGGTGCTGAAGGTTATATCTGCGGCGCTTGCGTTGCGCTCGCCCACCAGGTTGTCAGCAATTGGAGCCGTAAAAAAGAGTTATCGCAAATGCAAGGCGAGTTGCCCAAACCCGCTAAGATTAAAGAACATTTAGACCAATATGTTATCGGGCAACATTTAGCTAAAGAAATATTATCGGTTGCGGTTTACAACCATTACAAACGCTTAAAACACGAGAGTGGCGATGCCGGTTTAGGCGAATACAACAAGGATGTTGAAATCGGTAAATCCAACATTTTGTTAATCGGCCCATCAGGCACGGGTAAAACGCTACTAGCGAGTACCTTAGCTAAAATCGTAGGCGTACCGTTTGTCGTCGCCGATGCCACCACATTAACTCAAGCGGGCTATGTCGGTGAAGATGTAGAAAATATTTTAGTGCGCTTATTAGATGTCGCTGAAGGCAATATGGCGAATGCGGAATGGGGTATTGTTTACCTAGATGAAGTCGATAAAATCGCGCGTAGTCCTGAACAACCTACCGGTACACGCGATGTATCCGGCGAAGGCGTACAACAAGCCTTATTACGCCTAGTGGAAGGCTCGCATGTGAAGCTACCGAATAAAGGTCGTAATAGCACCAAAGATGGTAGCGATTTAATCATGGATACTCGCAACATCTTATTTATTGCGGGAGGCTCTTTCCCTGGTCTTGAAAAACATGTGGAAAAACGCTTAATACCAACGAATTCAGCAATTGGTTTTCATGCGGCAGTTAAGCAAACGACGGTTAAACCCAGCTTAGAAGACATGCTTAACGAAACCCAGCCTAGCGATTTACGCAAATTTGGTTTAATTCCTGAGTTTATCGGCCGCTTCCCGGTATTAGCACCGCTAGAGCCTCTCGACGTGGATGCGCTGATTCAAGTATTAA
>CAWUNX010000043.1:0-13703 GCA_963923905.1 uncultured Methylocucumis sp. | reverse complement strand
CATCTTCTGGAATTTTTACCCCGTCTTGCTGCAATTTTTTCGCATCGATGCTGAGCTTTTTCTTATAACCCCAGTCGTCGCTCCACCACGCCGACGCAAGTGACGGCAGCATCGCCATTAATAACAACAGACTCATACGCTTCATTATGTATCTCACAAACTACATTGAAAAATATGTTGGGTTACGGCTATCGCCTAACCCAACCTACATGACCACATGAACAAGCCATTGATAACAAATTACAATCTTATATTTAAATCTAGCGCTAGCGTATCAATATCCAGCGGCGGCCCATCAATGGCTTCAGTGCTAAACCAACGGAACATCGCCCAAGTGTTTTTAGCTAAACCATAAGTTCCACCTATCATCCAACCTTTGGCATCGGTGCCACCTTGATGGAAAATCGAGTCGGTAAATGCATCCAACACCGCGTCGCGCTGCACATAACGATAGGCAATAATCGCGCTCCAATCGTTAAAGCGTCTGATTTCAGAATGGCCTAAATCTAAACGCAGTTGTACCGCCTGGGTACGCTCTTTATTATCTAGGCCCCTAGAACCTGTGAAATAGCCTGGAAAATCACGCGCAATTCGTGCAGCGTCATAGCCTAAGTTATAGGCATAATCGATAGAAAATAACGCATGTACTGGCTGAAATTGGGCGAAGTCATATACAGCAACGGCATTAAAAATCTTAAAATCAGAGGCTAAGCCATACAAACAGCCCTCGCCTAACGCAAACGTCTGGCTACTGGTGCAGCGGCTGTTAAAGCCATCATTGCGATTAATCGGGACTAAGGTATTACCTTTTTGCATAAACTGCGGCGCCGTCCAATCATAGGTAAAACTATCGCGTGCGTTAGCAATCGCGCGTATATTTTGATAGTCGTAATAGCCTGCCGCCAGCTTTAGCCTAGAGCTGTCATCGACTAACCAATCCATACCCACTTGCCCGGCAAACAACCATTTATCGGCGGTTGACAGATTCACTTCTTGCAACGGAAACACGCCCGCAGTTAAAAATACAGAATCAGGCGTTTGTGGGCCTAAATGCACACCAAAGCGGCTATTAGCTTCTGGCGCATGATATTGTTTAACATTCGGCTGGTTGCCATTGAAATGCTTGCTTAACATCAAGGTAAAACCTTCAAAGCTTAAATCAGGGCTAAATTGCATTTCGGTAGACAACCACGGATTAGCCATACGGCCACCGGTAACTGTCAGCCAGTCTTTATGCCAGCTATCTTTTGCTTGATACTGGATAAACGCTCTATCCAACGCAACTTGATAGGTTTGCCCAGTATTACCCATCGTTTGGTTGCTGGAGACGGGGCTAAAATCATTCGTCGTCGTTAAGCGCAGCCCGGATTTGATTTCATCGGTGATTTGCATCTCTAGCCCTAAGCGAAAACGCTCGCGTAGCCGTAAACGGTCTTGCGTGGTATTAAGACTGTCTCTTATACACATCTCCGAGCCCAAGAGACAGGTATTAAGATATTGTTCGTTTTTGTTATAGGCCGCCAAACTGCCGCCATCGCGGTTAATCGCCAAATAATTTAAATACGCGCTATTGTCTGAGCCATAGCTCTCTTCTTGTAAGCGCAAACGGGCATCGGCAGTGATTTTTATTTTATTTAACCAGCCAGGTAACGCTTCTGGCACGCCCCAATGCTCAGCTTTCGCATCGGCTTTGACTTGTTGCGTGACTTTATTGGTTAACTCGGAAACGACTTCAGCACGAATTTCATCTTTAATGAATTTCGGTACATGCGTGACCCGAATACGATTAGGATGCTCTTTATCTGTCGCAGGTGCTAGCTCTTCTTGTTGCAGTTGAGCCGCTTTTGTCTTTGCCTGGCGTAATAAGGCGTCAGCTTTTTGCTTATCCAACATGCCTTGTTGCACAAAAACATCGATTAAGCTTTCTGTCGTGTTTTTTAATTCCAACAGCTCTTCCCGCTCTTCTACAATGTCTTGTTTAAGCTTCATTAACTCAGCTTTTTCATCCGCCAACGCAACGTTTGTCGTCAAACCTGCGACTATGGCATAGACTAACGGCTTAGATTTTAGTGATAACATCTCATTCCTCGTATTCCTCTACTTTGAGCACAGCGCTAACCGCCACACTTTTTATCCCGTTCTTTTCCGTTACAGTCACCGTAACCTAAGACATCGACGCTTAATACTGATAATTTATTGTTACTCTCGCTATCTAGTTGATTTTGGTTTAACTCATCATTCGTTTGACTCGCTGTTTTTCCGGCACTCGCGGCTGCGCCCACTGCCGCGCTGGGTGCGACAGGCACAACAGCAACACTAGGCACGCCGATAGAACCACCAGAAGCGGAAATATTGCTTGCACCCACAACGGCAGTTGCTGCAATGACGATTTGGCCACCACTAATCCCGGCTTCTCCGGCATCGACAATACCGGCAGGAGCGGCTAAATAAACATTGCCTTGTTTGCCACTACCATCTTGTGGCGTTATGGTTTGAATACCACTACCCGAAACAATCGGTGGAAAAATCGTGAGCACATTACCATTCGCGTCAATACTGGTAATCGGTGCAGGGGCTGAGATAGCGGATTTTGCACCTTTACCAGCATCGATATTGCCCGCCGATGACCAAATCGCAATGTCGCCGCCCCCCATCGTGAACACTCTGGACTGGTTGACGTTAAAATCGCCGTTACTCACTGCGTTAATATCGCCTTGTTGTTGCGCGACAATACCCAATTGATCGGCGCTTTTTTCAATACCCGCTAGACTTCCCGCTAAACCGACATTAACCGAACCACCTGGGGCGGCAATGTTAATACCACCACCTGCCAAGGTTTTGATTTGGCTGAACACCATCGATAAATCGCCAAGCCACAAGGATGTGGTGAATGCAGAAAACGCAGGAGCAGTTTTCTGTGCTATTGCCTTATCGGGAAATAACGTGTTAATTGCATCAAAACCTTGTTGGTATAACTCGGTCTTATCCGCATCGCTGGCTAAAGCCGCTGCTTTGGCAGATTGTTGCAGTTCATTGTATAAAGCGGCTAACACGAAAGGTTGTTGGCGTTGTGCTGGCAATTGTTTGAAATAAGCTAATTTTTGCTCTGCGGTTAATGTGGCAGTTACGTCGTTACCCGCATCATCGACAATTTTTAAATCGCTTAAATAGCGACTGGTTAACGTGAAATAACGATTAATAAAGCTATTAAGCGCCGCGCTACCGTTGTTTAATCCTACTAACACATCAACGCCCGCACCCGATGATGGCAACACGGTGTTTTTAGTATTACCTATCGTGTTAACCCCGGCGGAACCACCTAAATTGACATCGCGACCCGCTTGTATATTTAAATTTCCCGGCCCGCCCAACTCGATTTGCCTATCGTTGGCTTGCACATGACCGTCGCTGTCTAATAGCGCATCGTAACGAATATCACGACCGGCCTTGATGGTTGTCGTATCCGCTACGCTAAGATTTTGTCCATACACGCTTAAGTTGTTAATATCGCGACCGGCTTGAAACGTCGATGCAGAGGGTAAATAAAAGGCAACTTCTGAGGCGGATGAGAAATTTATATCGCCGGTGCTAGCAATAATCGTCGGTTGTTTGGTATCGTTTTGATGTAAAGGTATTGCGGCATGAATCAAGGTCGCATCCGGCGTGGAAGGGTCTAAGCGCTCTCTAGCCCGAATTAAACCATCGCTTAAGCTGCCTTCTAATTGTTGTGCCGGCGCAGTAACGCTGGGCAACCAGCTTGGTTCGACGTCAGACATATTGATATTAATAATCTGCGCAGCATCGTTATCGGTATTAATACTGTGATAAGCATATAGGCTTAACTGGCCTTGCGGTGACGGAAATAACGTCATCGAATGGTTGATGCGAATATCGCCTGACAAAGCGGTTGCCGATAACGCTCCTGGGTAAACAGCGTATTCAAAACCGCTAGAGGAGCTAATATCGATATTCCTAGCTTCACGCACGGCATCAACGTCATTTTCTAACACCACGTTACCGGCAACAGCCGTTAAATTTACGCGGCTCTGGTCGGTATAGGTAAAAAACCGGGAATCTCCGCCGGCAGCCAGTGGTTGCGTATTGGTTTGCTTTAATAGTGTGGGGTTAAATACCGACGCTAGCTCTAAGTCTTGTCTAGCGGTTAACTGCACAACAGCATCGCCTAATTCCACGATAGGCGCTAAAGCATTAGTGCTGTTGTTACCGCTACCCACCTCCGTATAAGTACTGCCTTTGCTCGTTAAACTCCCTCCGGCAGTTAATTCGGCCTTGCCTAACGCGACATAATATTCACCGCCAAGTAGGTTATTACCCGCTGTCACCGATAAATCGCCACCGCCATTAATCACCGTACCCGATGCTGTCCATTGATTGCTAAGGCTGCTAACCGTACCAAACGCTTTGCCGGTGCTTGGTAGCATCACCGAAAGCTCAGTAATGTCGCCCCCAGCGCTCACCGTCACATCACCACCGCCTAATGCACCTAGGTTTTGATTGAAATAACGATTGCCTTTAGTAGCGATGCCGTTAATCGTTGAACTACGCTCACCGCTGATATTAATCCCCCAGGCGGTCGGTCGGTTATTTTCAGTAATCGCACCGCTACGCACCAACCAATCGCTGATTGATTGTCCGGTGTTAATCCCTTTAATATCACCGCCCGCATGCAATTGAATCGAGCCGCCTTGGCTTGGATATTCCGCCACCATAAACTGCAAGCCCAATAAGGTTTCATTGAAATAGCCGTAGCGTAGTGCGGCATTTAATTGCTCAGGATTTAACCGGTTAAGATAATCACTATCGGTCTCGCCAGTTAATCTGGCTGCTACGCCTGGCACTGCACCGCTGAGTAATTGGCTACGTGTGTAAAGTGCGGTCGTACCCATCGTGTAAACCGCAGCCGCCGTGCGCTCATTACCGACGTCGGCCAGATAATTAATATCGCCACCGGCATGAAGCGCAATATCGCCTGTGCCAGTTCTTACCATAACTTGGCTTATCGCTTTACCGCCAGTGCCATACGGATTAATGGCTGAATAGGTTGCCGCTAAATTGATATTACCCCCTGCGCTTAAGTCATAACTCCACGAGCGCCCTGGTTGTAACACATCTTGAAATTTAATAGAGGATTGACCGGGCAGATAAGCCGTCGCGAACGCATCGGTGAGGCTAGCATTAATGTTTAACTGCCATTGGGCGTTTAAGCTTAAATAACCCGGAATAGTCTTAGTACCGTTGGCCTCTTGATAACGCCAAGCCAGTAAATCCCAAGCATCCGTGAGGGTTAAATCACCGCTACTGCGTATGTCTAATCCGGGTGCTAATTCAATCGCGTCGTACTTAGCTTGAAAAGCATTAACTGCACTAGAGCTCATGAAATCAGCCGTGTCTTTCTGCCACGCCGCTATTGCACCCGCTTTAATGACCGACTGTCCATCATAAACTTTGACGGCTTCTAAATTCACTAAGTTTTCGGTAACACCCTTAAAGCGCGTATTAATCTCAGTCACCGCCAGTTGATTTAAGCTATCTTCTCGGCCTACACGCAAATGCACATGCCCGCCTAAACCATTAACGCCACCGGCAACATCAATTACAGAACCCGTTTCAGACAAATCTAATGTCCCTGTGCCGGTGTCGTGTTGATGCACCACATCCAAACTTACCCTGCCACCGTCTTCATTTTCACCAGTAGCAAGCGCTAAAATTTTGGCCTGTTGGCCTAAACGAATGCCATCGGCTTTAAGTTCTACGCTACCGCCCTTATCACCACTAGCATCGATTTGCCCCAGCACTTGTAAGGAACCTGTTGTGTTTAACGCTATATGCTGCGCGCGTAGCGTATCGCTTTCGGTAATGGTCAAATCACCGGCGTTTAACTGAAGGTTTATCGTGTTATTAAAACCTGCGGTAGAAAGCGCTGAATTTAACGCCGAGAAATCGTTATCAGTGATACGATTAGCTGTTAAATAAAAATCACCGAGTTGTTCACTACCCTGAGCGGTTCCTGCATCAATACTGCCCTGCCATGTGAATACGCCATTCGGCGCTAAAACGTCTAAACGACCATCTGCGCTCAAGGACTCTGCGCCATTAACGGCACCGGCCAGATTTAAGTGCGCGCCGTCTGCCAACACGATATTGCCTTGGGTCGCCGTTAACGCAATACGGCCTGCCGCAGCCGCTTGTGATTGTTCAGCAAACGCCAGTACTCGCCCGGACACATCGGCAGTAAAACCGTTATCAAGCTTAATATCACCGGTATTTGCCGTTAGTTTTAATATCCCAGCTGGCAAATCAAAACGCGCATTACCTTGAATCTGCTCAGCACGCATAGACCAGCTCACACCTAAACCTTGGCGCGTATCTGCTGTCGATACTGCGGCAAGATTTAACGCATAACCATCCGCTTGAATCGATGTTGTTGCGCCATTTTCGCCAGTAATATGGCCTGCTGTAAGCGTCGTATTTGCCGCAATCGTCAATTGGCCTGCTTGACTTAACTGACTTAAACCGTCATCGTTAACCGTTTGCCCTAAACCGATTAGCGCCGATTCGGCATTCAGATTAACCTGATTAAACCCCGTTATTGCATAATCGCCACTCGCCAGCGCAATAGTTTGCGCATTTAGATTTAATACCCCCGAACCCAAGCCATTGCTGTGCTTTTTAGCACTGGAATTGGCTAGAACCAGAGTATCCGCGCTGATAGTCGCGGCCAGCCCATCGTTGTTAAAACCATTGATTTGCGCAGCATCGATATGTACCGTGTCGGCGTGAATTGCCATATCGCCATACAAATTGATAGCACTACGGCTGCTAAGCATTAATTCTGATAAATTTAACGCCGTATCTGTTAACACTAAACCGCTAGTGTCAGCAGGTGCAGCACCCAAACTAACTTGTCCGGCTGACAACGCTAATGCACCATTCGATAAATCTAATGCTCCATTAAATTGAGCGTCTTTAGTCGCATCTAAACGAATTGAATTAGCCGAAGCAATCGTTGCCCCGCTATCCACGATTAAATTGCCTGTTTTACCAGTAATCGTTTGGCTACGACTGGCATCGCTTAGACCCGAAGCTGACACGGAAACAAACACGCTATCGCCATTGCTTTGGCCTTGATTAACCAAACTATACGCAACACCTGCTTGCGAAGTACGCCCGTCACTGCTCAGCTTCACACCAGACTGTAAATGAATTTCATCTTTGGCGGCTAATAACAACTCTGAACCGCTGAGCTGGGCATTATTAGCCAACGTAATCGTTTGCCCGGTAACGGTAATTTTTTGACCGTTAGTGGTTTTGGTACGCGTACCGCCTAATAACAAACTAGGCGCATTTAAGCGATTTAAATCTTGTGCTGATAACGCTACAACACCCTCTTCTTGATTGCTAGCCACATCGGTAGCAATGATAGCTAGTCGTTGCGCGCTAATATCGACTTGCCCACCGACACCGCCTTGCGCTGCCTGGGCGGATAATCCACCCGCTAACGTCAAACCGGTTTGTGCGTTAAGCGCAAGCCTACCGGCATCTTGCGGTAATAACGCTTGTTCGGTACCACTCGTTAAAGCCTTAGCACTAAAAAATTGATTAGCGGTATAGTCTTTATATTCGGCTTCAGTTCTCGCGACACTGCCCGACTCGACGGTAAAACCGTGCCAGCGCGCGTCACCGTCGCCAGTAGCCGCCGTACCAAAACGGCCTGCCACTACGGTTCTACCTGCGATGTCGCTTAATACGGTGTGTTCTGGAATATCCTGATAGCCTGCTTTCGGTGTCACTAAATAAGCGCCGGGCAATAATGCATAATGCGCGGGTAACAGCGTATACCAACCTGCCGCTAACGCTGAACCGGCACTTAAATACACGCTATCACCTACACTTAAACCCGAAGTTTCCCACTCGACCGGGTTATACGGCGACAATGCATTGGCTAAGCCCTGCAATACTGCGTATTTTTCCGTATAGCCAGAAGCCGTAGGATTTAATACATCGCTAGAACCACCGTTACCGCTAATAAATTCATACGCATATAAATCACCGCCACCGGAAACGTCTAGCTTGGCGCCCTCGGTGAATGTAATGCTATCGCCTGTTAAATGGACTTGTTTCTCTGGCGGAGTCTCGACCACACGATTAGAACCACCAGTGCTATCCAGCGGATATAACCAGTTGTCACCCCCTGAGCCTTGACCGAATAACACGGTCAAGCCATCACCGGAAACGGACGTTAAACTACCCGCTGCTAAGGTTAATTGCTTAGACGCTGTTAAAGTGAGTTCACCGAAAGGCGCTTTTATCACGCCTTGCTGCACAATATTGGCCGCTTTTAACGTTAAACGGCTGCCCGCCGAATACACCGGCGCAGCAGCTTGAAGATTACTTTGTACCGTTAATGTCGTGTCATCGCCGGTTAAGCCAACTTTGTAGTCCGTTAATGTCGGTGTGTAAAGCTGGCTAGCATTAATCGTTAAATCACCAGCCAGCTTAAATTCGCCTAAATAGTCTTTCGTATCCGAGCGCGTCCTAATACCGGTTGCGCGCACATCGCCAGCGCTATTTAACTGAACATGGTCAAACCCATCAAAACTTAAGCCACCGACTAGCTCAATGCCTTGGGCATTGACGGTGAACTCACCCGTACCGGTTTTAGCGTTGGGCGCTAAGGTCGTGGAAAATTGACCGTTATCGGTTTCGGTATCCATTCGGCTAGTGCTTGAACCGATTTTGGCATAAGCGGTATTCAACGTAATGGCATTATCGCCATCAGTTTTTAGCGTTGGCGTATCTAAGATAATTTGTTTATCCGCCGTCAATGCCACCGGGTCATTAAAACGAATAGCTCCAGCATAACTACCTTTAGCACCTAATACATCGGTGGTGAGTTGCAATGAAGCAAAACCGCCTTGATTGATTTTATTAGCATTCAACAACGCGCGACCGCTGTAAGCCTCCGCATCCAGTGCCTTATTGTGATTAAGTCCCGCGCCCACCAGTCCAGGCTCAGCGTTAACCACGATTTCTCGCGGTAAATTAGAATTCACGTCATCTGGAAACAAACCACCCGCCACCGGCAGCGTCGGTTTATTACGAAAATTACGATTCAGCGTGACCGATAAACTACCACCCTCAACGCCGTTACCACCCGCATGACCGTAAAAACCGCCATCGGCGATAATGCCTTCACCAGCGCTAAGCGTAATCGCACCACCTGCCGAGGCAATTTTCCGGCTAACCACGCCGTCGCTTTCTGTAAAATCTAACCGCGCCGATGTGCCAGACACGTTAATCACCGAACCGGCTTGGCTAACGATATACCCGCGTTTCGCTGTGATATTGACATTACCACCGGCTAAAACATCGCCGGTCACCAAACCATACGGATTATTATCGGGCTGGAATTCGCCTTTTGCGATTAAAGCACTTTGTGTACCCAACCAAATACCTTGATTGGTAGCAAAGCCTTTATCGCCACCTGACGGCGTGTTAATGGTTAAATTAATAGTGCCCGCCGGGGCTTGAATGCTGCCATCTAGCCAAATCGACGTATCCGAAGCTAGCGAAACCGTCGCGCCAGGGTCGGTTTGAATCAGCGCGTTTTTGCCAATGCTTAACACTTGGCTTTGATCTTGTCCGGTTAACTCTTGGAAATTAAGGCTTAACGACACTGGCTGACGGTCGTCATCGGGTAATTCAGTGACAGTGCTAAACGCCGTCAACGCTGAGCCAGTGGCTTGTTCGGCTAAGTTACCGGTTAACAACAGATTTTGTTGTTTTGGCGTGAGCTGCGTACCGTCAGCCACTGTTAAGCCGAGTACTGTCGATGTAATGTTGTAGTCGGCAAAACCGCCTTGGTTAAAAAAGTCTTGGCTTAACGTTAAAGGTTTAATCTCTGGAGCGGTATTAACGCTTTGTCCGTTGTCAGTACCAATAATTACCGCGCTAGAACTTAAACTAAGCTCACCGCCTTGTTTGATGCCATAGCCTAATAACTCACCTTGCAACACTAGATTAGCCGCCTGGCCGCCGCTATCATGATTGGCTGCGCTTAACTCAATGCTACCGCCTGCGCCTGCTGTGACCTGAGCATGGTTATTCAACCAAGCACCGCCGCTGACATCGATACGGCTGCCAGGGTTTAAAACCAAATCACGTTGCTCAGTAATTAATTGCACTTGGCCGCCAGCGTTGGCAATCGTGGCTAATGCCGTTTGATTTTGACTATCTAAAACGTCATTGACCCAAGTACCGCTGAAATCGATACGCGCCGACTCGCCTAAGCTAATCGAGTTAGGTAATAAGGTATCCGCTACCGTCACCGGTTTTAGCGTCACTGCGCCAGAAGGAGCGGTAAGCTCGCCTTGTAAATCAAAACCGGTCGCGGCGGCAATTAACTCGCCGTGTTCGGGTAATTGCAAATGGGTTTGCTCAACCAGCCTAAGCACGCCGTTACTGGTCAAATGCAACCGACTAACACCGGAGCGTTGTAATAATTCGGCGGATAATAACAACGGGATGGCCTGATTAGCAGCATCATCGGCGCGCGCAATCAAGTCGGTAAAATTTATATCAGCGTTTTGCGTTGCTTGCGTCAATGTAATATCTTGCACGCTTAATAAACTATTATTGCTTAAATTAAGCGTTAGCAAACTACCGTCGGCTTGTTGTTCAGGCTGACGTTGCCAACTACCCGCAACGGTGCTGCCATCTAAATTGCCGTTTAACAATGCTTCATACGAATTAATCGTTAACTGCCCGCCCGCTTTTCCGTCGGTATAACCCGCTTCAAAATGTTTACCGGCTAAGCCTGGGATAGCCCATGTCTCAGATACACCCCATTGCGCATGGTTCACACGAATCTGACCATAAATGGCGTCATAAACTTGCTCAGGCTCAGCCTGACTTATATCGACTAACTCACCATTATGGACGAGTTGAGTCGTGCCAACATAGCCGTCTTGATACGCGACCGAACCACCAGAAAAATCGATTAGGCTGCCTGTTTGCGTAACAACATCACCGGTTGAAGCAAACGATACTGTACCGCCTGACGTGCTGCGCTCATCAATATTACGCGCTATTCTATCGACCGCACCTTTAATATCAGCAACCGGTATGCTTGCCGATGTTAACGTGCCGTCGCTGTCATAAGTCAAATCAGCATCGCGTAAATCAACGTGTACCGTTTGGCCGTATAACACACCATCGCGCTGTAACGGCGAATCGCGTAACTCGAATTTGCGCAACTCGACACTAACAATATTTCGGTCTATGGGTACAGCCACGTCTTTAACCCCAGAGGCATCGATTACGCTACCCGACGCCATAAAAATACGCGCATTGCCTTTTACGCTAGCATCGGTTGGGTCATCTATCGCTTGCGCGGTAATATCACCCGAGTGAGCCAATACCTTAGAACCTTGCGCGAATATCACATCATGTCCGCTCAACTCGATTTGCGAGCGACTTTGCGTTTGCGCGTCTATAGCGGTTTCGGATTTATCAGACTCTAAGTCCACACTCGTCATGCTGCCCGGGGCTAAATGCACTTGTGCAACCGTGCCTAAACCATCGTCTTCTGCTACCGTTCTAACGGTTGCTTGTGGAAATAACTGACCACCGGTAGCACTAGGGTCTTGTATACCTTCGCGTGCCAATAAACGCACCGAACCATTTAAATTAACCGATGTTGTCGCCGACGCAATGCCTTGTTGATTCACGGCAAAGCCCATGACGCTAACATTACCGCGTTCGGCGATAACATTGCCTAAATTATTAACTTCACCGCCTTTACCGACTTCTACCAACAAGCCGCGAATATCAGAGTCTGTCCCTGCCTCTTGCAAATACACTTTATCTTTTGCCGCCGCTAATATCGTTTGCCCATCAGGCGTCGTAATCGTACCGGCATTAGTAATCACCGGTGCCGCGATAATCACTCTGCCGCCTGTGGCGTTTGTTGCAATCTTAGCGCCCGGCTCAAGATAAATTTGAATTTTTATCTTTTCGCCTAGCTCATCAAGCACATACTGGCCTGAGCTGTCTTTTAAATACGTTTCACCTGAGCCTTGTAAAGCCGCCCCACCGTTATCATTGAAGGCTTGCGTTAAACCATTTTTAAGCGTGGTATCGCTAATGCCTAACGTCGTAGCTACTAACGAATTAACATTCACTTCTGAATTCTTACCAAACACAAAGCCGTTTTGATTGACTAAATAGACTTGGCCGTTCGCCGTTAAAGAACCCAGGATTTGGCTGGCATCGGCTTGATGAATATTATTGAGCGCCACCGAGGTCGCCGCAGGTTGGTCAAAGCGCACGCTATTATCACTACCGATATTAAAACTCTGCCAATCGATACCGGCCTTATCGGTAGTTTGCTTAATAGTCATAGCCTGGCCTGCTACACTCGCTAAAGCTGAACCCTGGCTTGCAATCTCGACCGGCGTAGCGGACAAGGTGACGCTTTGCGAAGGCACAGGCAATTCCGCATACGCTGGCGATAACACCATACTGCTAGCTAATAAAGTTTTTATCGCCGCTGTCAGCGTATTTAGCTTGCCTCGATAAAGTCGATTAGATTCACTTAAGCTTGCTGGAACCATCATTAAAACTCATACGCTAATTTAAAATCGAACCGCTGATAACCCACATCAACCGTACCTTGCTTAATCAACGGGTAAGCCCAATCTAACTCACCTAATACGCGTTTATAAATTTGCCAACGTAAACCTAAGCCGGTAGCGGCAAGGTCGTAATGGCTAGGGTTAGATGCTAAGGGCTGCTGAATCCATAAATGGGCATAATCAAAAAAAACATACGCGCGTAACATCTGTGCAAAATCCCAGCGCGCTTGCGCTAACTCAGGACTATGCAGCTCCAATGAAGTATTAACGCCATCATCGCCTAATTGCTGAGTTTGATAATAACCGCGCACCGTTTCCATACCGCCAACGGCAAATTGCTCGTTACTGATTAATGGTGAGCTGCTAATTTGACCGGATAACTTGGCATTTAAGCGCAACCCTAACGGTAAATCGCGTAACTGTTTTAACTCTGAGGTTAAATAAAGAAAATTAGGTTTAGCCTGATAGCGACGGCGCTCAAACTCTTGTGTGTCGTTGGCTAAGCCTTGAATAGAAAAGTGAAGACTATTGTTTAATGACGTCGTGACGCCTGGGTAACGCCAACTTGAATCATACGCTATTAACCACGCTAAATAATTCACCGGCGAGGCTTGACTATCCTGGCCTTGTTGCGTTACGCCTTGGTTAAAGCTTTTATAATCAAGCCCTGCGGTAACACTATGCGAATAATTGTTTAACCCGGGTAGCGGCTTAATCAAACGCGCACCAAAAATAGAGCCTGTACCCACCACCGACAAACCACCTACGCTGGCGCCTAATTGCGTATTCGAACTAATGCCTACACCGTATACTGCCAATCGAGTATCTGCCCAGCCAGTAGGCAAGACATACGTTCCCGACCATACTTCAACTTCATCATTGTCTTCGGGTGACACTTGATATTGCAACGACGCACTATGAAAACGTTGCCATAAATTATCGTAACGTACCGAGCCGATTAGCCGCGACCTTGACGTATGTTCTGAGTTACGACCATTCATTTCTAAACTGCCATGTAACTGTCTCTTATACACATCTGACGCTGCC
>CAWUNX010000042.1:0-14038 GCA_963923905.1 uncultured Methylocucumis sp. | reverse complement strand
TCTACACAAGGAGTATCGTCGGCAGCGTCAGATGTGTATAAGAGACAGGCGGACAACGATGCGCAGTTTATCGGTTGCCATCAACGCATTTTCTTAGAGCGTTACGACATGTTAAAAAACGCGGCTGAACACGCCGTGTTTTTATTAAATACGTCTGAACCGCCTGATCAGGTTTGGGCTTCGTTACCGCCCGCGACACAACAGCAAATTCAAGCCAAACGTTTGCGCTTTTATGCCATAGACGGTTATCAAGTGGCGCAAGCCTGTGGTATGGGTAAGCGTATTAACACGATTATGCAAACCTGTTTCTTTGCCATTTCCGGTGTATTGCCTAAGGACGACGCGATAGCTGCAATTAAACACGCTGTGGAAAAAACTTATGGCAAGAAAGGTCAACGCATTGTCGAGTTAAATTTCCAGGCCATTGATGCAACCTTAGCCAATTTGCATTTAATCGATTACCCTCAGCAATCCGACACAATAGACACAGCACCTATCGCATCACGTATCCCTGACTCTGCGCCTGAATTTGTCAAAGGGGTGACCGCTAAGATTATTCAAGGTTACGGCGATTGTTTACCGGTAAGCGCCATGCCTATCGATGGCACGTTTCCCACCGGCACGGCACAATATGAAAAACGCAATTTAGCCTTGCAAATACCCGTATGGGAAACTGATTTGTGTACACAATGCGGTAAATGCGTCATGGTCTGTCCGCATGGCGTGATTCGCAGCAAAATTTTTGCTAACGAGGCATTAGAACACGCGCCAGCGACGTTTAAACACATGGCGATGTTAGGTAAAGATTTTCCCGATGGGTTAGCCATGACTTACCAAGTCGCGCCTGAGGATTGCACGGGGTGTACGCTTTGTGTCGATATTTGCCCGATTCGCGATAAGTCTAATGCCAGCCGTAAAGCCTTAAACATGCAAGAACAAACGGCATTGTTAAGCACTGAGCGGGATAATTGGGAGTTCTTTTTACGCCTGCCTGAATATGACCGGCGTTTATTAAAACCTAATACCATCAAAGGCTCTATGGTCATGCAGCCGTTATTTGAATTCTCCGGCGCTTGCGTAGGCTGCGGCGAAACACCGTATATTAAACTCGCATCGCAGCTATTTGGCGACCGCATGGTCGTAGCCAATGCCACAGGCTGTTCATCGATTTACGGCGGTAATTTACCCACGACACCGTGGACTAAAAATGCTGAAGGTCTAGGCCCGGCTTGGAATAATTCGTTATTTGAAGATAATGCGGAGTTTGGCTTAGGTATACGTGTAGCTATTGATAAGCAAACCGACTATGCCCAAGAATTACTCATCGCGCTCTCGCCACAGCTTAAGCCCGAGTTAGTGAACGCCTTATTAAATGCTGACCAATCCGATGAAGCCGGTATCTATGAACAACGCCAACGCGTAGCCGAGTTAAAGCAATGTTTGTCCGATTTAACCGACCGTAAAGCCCGAGCATTATTAGACATCGCCGACACCTTATGCAAACACAGTGTTTGGATTATAGGCGGCGACGGCTGGGCGTATGACATTGGTTATGGCGGTTTAGACCATGTTTTAGCCAGCGGTCGTAATGTCAATATCTTAGTGCTAGACACCGAAGTCTATTCCAATACCGGCGGCCAAACATCTAAGTCAACACCGCTAGGCGCAGTCGCTAAGTTTTCTGCTGGCGGTAAAGCTACGGCAAAAAAAGATTTAGCGTTATTAGCAATGGATTATCCTAATGTCTATGTCGCGCATGTTGCCTATGCCGGTAAAGACATTCAAACGCTGAATGCCTTTTTAGAAGCCGAAGCGCATGACGGACCTTCGCTGATTATTGCTTACTCACCTTGTATTGCGCACGGTGTCGATATGTCGAATAACCATAGACAACAAAATCTTGCGGTGAAAAGTGGGCATTGGCCGTTGTTCCGCTTTGACCCTAACAAGTTAAAACAAGGCAAAAATCCTATGCACTTAGATTCAGCCGAACCGTCTATTCCTTATCGCGATTTTGTCATGACCGAAACGCGTTTTAGTATGTTATGGCAATCACACCCTGACGCCGCTGAAGCATTTTTAAAGCAAGCACAACAAGACGTGACGCATCGTTATCATTATTACAAACAACTGGCCGAATTGGATTGGTCGGATGCGACGTCGGTATCGGCGGTGAAGGCGCAGGTGAAAACCAGCACATTGACAGAATAGTTTTAGCGTGATTTAGCTTTATGCCTCCGGGTATTGAAAAAGGCAGACAAAGTGCCAAGCTAGCCATTGCTAACACCTTGAAAGAAAAACAAATCCCTATCGACATTATCTTAGCGACGACGGGGTTGACTGAACAAGAAATTAAAACCTTATAAATATAAGAAGGGAGAGTGTGATGATTGATTTAACCACGCGTTACCTAGGATTACTGTTAAAAAACCCTTTCGTACCCTCAGCATCACCGTTTACTAAAGATGCGGAACATGCGTTGCGTTTAGAGGACGCCGGTGCGAGTGCCATCGTCATGCACTCCTTATTTGAAGAAAAAATCGAAGCTGAATTCCTACATAACGAGCGTTTTTGGCATCAACAAGCTTTAGGCCATGGCGAAGCAGATAGTTTTCATCCTATCCCGGCTAACATTCAGTCTTACCAAGAGCAACACTTAGCCTTATTGACCACATTAAAATCTAGGCTAAGCATACCCGTGATTGCCAGCTTAAATGGCGTTTCGTTAAGCGGTTGGTTAGATTATGGCTTAGCCTTGCAACAAGCAGGCGCTGATGCTTTAGAACTTAATGCGTATTACATTGCCGCGAATATCGACGAAGACAGTGCGACGGTTGAACAACGTTATATTGCCATTATCGAGACATTGAAACAGCATTTACAAATCCCGCTCACAGTCAAACTCTCCCCTCAATTCAGCTCCCCTCTCAATTTTGCTAAGCGTTTACAACAAGCCGGTGCGGATGGCTTAGTATTATTTAACCGGTTTTATCAACCTGATATTGATTTAGACAGCTTAGAAATTTTGCCTAAATTAGAATTATCTACCACAAGCGAGGCGTTGCTACGCATTCGTTGGGCTGCGTTGATATATGGCAGAATAGCGTTATCACTTGGCGTTACCGGCGGCTTCCATCAAGTGGATGAGTGTATTAAAGCATTATTGGCAGGTGCAGATGTGGTGCATGTGTGCAGTGCCTTATTAATGCACGGCACTTCTCATCTTCAAACGCTGTTAACAGACTTAGAGCACTGGCTAGCCGCACATGAATATAGCTCAATAACCCAGTTAAAAGGCAGCGTTAGCCAGCAACATGCGATTAATCCGGCTGCTTATGAGCGCGCAAATTATGTGCAAACACTGGATAGTTATTCTTGCCCGGCAGGCGTTTTACGTTGAAGTTTCGGATAGGCCATTAATGGCTATGACTAAATCAATAAGCGCTGCTTTCGGTACAGGTTTACTGATGTAGTAACCTTGAGCGTATTCGCAGTCTAATTGACGTAAGATTTCAAGTTGGGCTAGTGTTTCAACACCTTCAGCAACAATTTCCAATCCCAGTTTTTTGCCTAAGCTAATACTGGCCTCGACAATTGCTCTATTGCCATTGCCGTCAGTTAAATCGCGAATAAAGCTTTGGTCAATTTTTAACACATCAAGTGGCAAACTCTTAAGATAAGCTAATGACGAATAACCTGTACCGAAATCGTCAATAGCGATACGCATACCTAAGTCATGCAGCGTTTTAAGAATTTCGGCGGTCGCTAATGGATCGTTAATCACAATATTTTCAGTTAGCTCTAGCTCTAATGCTTGTGCAGGCAGACTTTCTTCTATGATAAGTTCAGTTATCTGGGTTAAAAAGTCGGCATCATTAAACTGCACACCTGAAACATTAACCGATACGCGTAATCCTAACAGTTCAGCCGCTAAAAAGTCTTTACAGGCTTGTCTAATAACCCATTCGCCAACGCCCACAATAAGCCCGGTTTCTTCTAACAATGGAATAAAATCAGCCGGAGAAATTAAACCACGCTGTGGATGCAGCCATCTTAATAAACCTTCAGCTCCGATAATTTTGTTTTGCGCAATCGCTAGTTGCGGTTGGTAGTACAAAACAAATTCGTTGTTTTTTATCGCGTCTCTTAATTCTGTTTCTAACATTAAGCGCTCGTGGCTACGCGCATTCATTTTAGGCGCGTAAAAACGGTAATGGTTTGAGCCGCTGGTTTTAGACCAATACATGGCCGTACCGGCATTGCGCAATAAATCATCGACCTCTAAGCCATCGTAAGGATATACGGCAATACCAATACTTAATGTAACATAGGTCACTTGCTCACTAAATGTGAAAGGCCGCTCGAATTCAGCACGAATACGCGTTAATAAGCCTTGCAAGTGGTCGATATTAGGCAAATCACCAACAACAATAGCAAATTCATCACCGCCATAACGCGCCACGGTGTCGTCTGAATCTAAGGATAAAACTAAGCGAATAGCAATCTGCTGCATTAAGCTGTCGCCTATGGTATGGCCTAAGCTGTCATTAATGCGCTTAAAATTATTAACATCTAAAAACAACACCGCAGCCAGGCAATTTAAACGTCTAGCACGTTCGATTTCTGTTGCAAGCCTGTCTTCTAACACTAAGCGATTCGGTAATTGCGTCAGTGGATCATGGGTCGATTGATGCTTTAACTCGGCTTCAAAATGCATACGTTCGCTAATATCGCGGGCAATTGCAGAGAAATAACTAATGCGATTTACCAAATCATAATGCGCCAAAATAACCAATGATACAGGGGTTTCTGAGCCATCTGCTGCTTGCATCACAACTTCGCTAGACCAAGTACCGACTTCCATCGCGACACCTAGACCTGTTCTTAAAAAGTGTTCAACAATACCACTTGGGAACAAATCAAAGAATTTAAGCGCTGCCAACTGGTCAACATTTTTCAGTTTTAATAATGTTGCACCCGATTTATTTAAGTAATTAATCTGACCATCAGAAGCAAACATAACCACCAAATCAGGTGTTGCCTCTAATATCGCGACTAAGCGTGCTTGTGCTTGTTCAGCAATGACTTTTTCGCTTATATCACGCCCTGTTGAGACATAATGAGTGATATTGCCTTGAGTATCTTTGAGGGGTGTAATGGTTTTTTCTTCATGATAAGTCTTGCCGTATTTATTGCGATTAAGCAATACGCCGCGAAACACACCGCCAGAACGTAATATTTTCCAAAGATAACGATACCGAATACTATTTTCTTGACCTGAACGTGTTAAGGCGGGCGTTTGGCCCAATGCTTCGTCGCGCTTATATCCGGTTAAGCGCTCAAACGCGGGATTGACATATTCAATTTTACCGTTGGTATCAGTGATATAGACGCTGTCAGCGGCTTGTTCGACCACTAGCGATAATTTCTTTAAATCCTGCTCAGCCTGTTTGCGCTGTTGCCGCTGGTGGGCTTCTATGATTTCACGCTCAGTGGCCACTGCTAAGCGTATTATATTATTTTTCATCACATAATCTTGCGCACCGGCTTTCATTAACCCGACAGCGGTTTCTTCACCAATCGTACCAGAGACAAAGATTACCGGAATATCCGTATCGCTCTCGCGGATAATGGTTAACGCTTCATCACCTAATAAACTAGGCAAAGAATAGTCCGAGTAAATAATGTCCCAAGGTTCTGCGAGGGCTAAGCGCAACTGTTCAGCGGTGTCCACTTTACGCCAACTCACCTCAAAGCCATGTTGCTCTAAATGATCAACCAATAACCAGACATCATCGTCACTATCTTCAATGATAAGCGCTTTTAATGGCGTGGTTCGATTCTTCATAACACAACTTACACAGCAGGCTGGTTAATTAATATCCAATATAAACCCAGTTGTCCCGCGACTTTGATAAATTCTTCAAAATCAACTGGCTTTCGTACATAACTATTAGCACCTAAACTGTAGCTTTTTAGCCTATCCTCTTCCTCATTTGATGAGGTTAACAAAACTACAGGTAAAAGATGTGTTAGCGCTTCTGAGCGTATGCGTTTTAAGACCTCAATACCGTTTAACTTAGGTAAGTTAATATCGAGTAACACAACCGTGGGTAAATCATTAGGATTACGCCCAGCAAAACGACCTGTACCAAATAAATAATCGAGTGCCTCTACGCCGTCACGCGCGACCACGATTTGATTTGCTAAATTATGCATGGCCATTGCATGCAAGGTTAGCTCCTCGTCATCTGGATTATCTTCAACTAATAAAATAGTTTTTTCCACAGCCCCTCCTTACTTACCTAAAGTAAAATAAAAACAAGCACCTTGCCCAACTTCACTGTGCGCCCAAATACGACCTGAGTGCTTTAATATAATTCGGTAAACTGTTGCTAAGCCTATGCCGGTCCCCGGAAATTCATTGGCACTGTGCAAGCGTTGAAATGCTTTAAATAATTTGTCGGCGTAAGCCATATCAAATCCGGCACCATTATCACGAACAAAATAAACCGGTGAGGACTCGGTTTGGTTAGACATTACACCGAATTCTATAACGGCCTGGTCGGCGTTGCGGGTAAATTTCCATGCATTACCTAATAAATTCACTAAAACAATACGCAATAATTTTGCATCGCCTAATGCCGTTACATTGTCTTGAATTATGTAATTGACCTGATGCTCCGACGCCTCTTTTTGCAACTCGACAACAATGTCTGTCGCTAACTGACTTAAGTTGACTGGTTTAACGGTAAGTTCTACGCGGGTAATTCTGGATAACTGCAATAAATCATCGATGAGGCCTGACATTGTTTGCGCGGCTTTGCGAATACGGTTTAACCTATCTTTTGCCTTATCATCTAAACGGTCTTGATATTCATCAAGTAAAATCCGGCTAAACCCATCTAACGCTCTAAGCGGCGCGCGTAAATCATGCGAAACAGAATAACTAAACGCTTCAAGCTCTTTATTGACCGATTCTAATTCTTGCGCACGTTTCATTAGCGTTTCATTCAACTCGTTAATTACTTGCTCTGCATGTTTGCGCTCACTAATGTCTTCGATAATGCCGTATAACAGTAATTGACCATCGGTTTTTTGTTTAACAACGGTTTGAATTGACGCATAAAAATGACGCCCTGCCAAGGTTCTTAACAGCACTTCATCATGATTAATGCTTTTGTCAAGTAGCATAGAATCATGTCTTTCAACGTCAGCATCTTGGCTGTATAAACTAAAAAAGTTAACCGCATACAACTCATCAGCCTGACTCGCCTCAAACATCGTCACCATGGCTGGATTAACTTCTAATAAGCGCGCTGAGCTGCCTTGAGTTCTTAGAAACACGCCTACCGGCACGTTATCGACCAAATCTTGATATTGCTTTTGAGCATCAAAGCGTGCTTGTTCGATTTGCTTACGCCAGGTAATGTCACGAATAAAACAGCTAACTAATGTCTCATTCTCGCCTGATAATGGGCTTAAACTAATTTCCACAGGAAACTCAGAGTTATTTTTTCGTAAGCCAAATAACTCAACCCCCACCCCCATAGGTCTAAGCGTTGGCTGCTCTATGTAGTGACTCCTATAGATGCGATGTTTAGCGCGAAAACGCTCTGGCACCAATATTTCAAGCGCTTGGCCTAATAACTCAGCGCGCTGATAACCAAACCATTGTTCAGTTTGTTGGTTAACCATAACGATTTCACCTAAGTTGTTAATAATAACAATCGCATCGGGCGCGTGTTCTAGTAAACTTTGAAAACGATAGTCGGTATGCTTAGACGACGCGTGCTTATGCGCTTTATAAACAAGAAAACAGCAAACGAGGTTAACTAGCAGCGCAACTAATATAACGCCACTTAAAAAAGGCGATAACGAAGACAGTGGCAGCCAGGCAACGCATACAAACAACCATAATGCACAGGCACTCACGGCTTGCAAAACAAATAAGTTACGGGGGTTAACGTTAAACATCGTTTTTTCACTGTCTATGGATGTTTGCAATTAAAATACATTTTTATTTCATATTCAATGACATAAAAAATAAGGTTTTACACACCGTCTAAAGCGGGTAAAAAAACACAGCGATTACCCATAGAACGCATGATAAGCTAATCTTTAATCTCTTCCAAGATAACCAATAAGTTATGTCAGTCCGCATCCACCGCTTAGCACAAATAAGACAGTTAC
The DNA here is from genome assembly GCA_963923905.1 of uncultured Methylocucumis sp. GTDB lineage: Bacteria > Pseudomonadota > Gammaproteobacteria > Methylococcales > Methylomonadaceae > Methylovulum. The sequence goes on along the minus strand of CAWUNX010000042.1, from coordinate 5,845 downwards.
AATACCAAGGTCAAACCACCGAAGCCCTAGCCCAATGTCAGAAACTAGCAGAGCAATCAGCCGATACAGAGGTGCTCGCGTTGTTAGGCGTATTGTGTTGCCAAAGCCAACAGTTTGAGCTTGGGCGCACTTATTTAACCCGGCTTCCAGTCTACTCGCTCATCAATGACGTAGAGGCGTTAACTGACATTGCTGGAATACATATTTTGCTAAAAGCGCCGGCCTTAGCATTACCGATTTTAGCTAAGGCCTTAGCGTTGTCACCCGAAGAGAATTTAACGTTGATTCGACGCGGTATTGCCTTTATGCAAACCGGGCAATATGCCAATGCGCGCGCGGATTTAGCATCGGCGCTAACACAATGCTCGCCTTATCACACAGGTTATCTGCATATCAATTTAGCGCGTTGTGCGTTACAACTGTTAGATAACGACAATGCGCTATTTCATGTTGAAGCGGCTAAAGCCCTTGGCAGTTCTACGCAAGAAGCTTGGCTTATCATCGCGGTTGAAACTTATATTGCCTTAGATCGTTGGCAAGCGGCAGAAACGGCGATTAATGACGCCATCTCGGCGGGCGTTAACCCTATTGTCGGTATTAAACTATTAGCGCTGATATTAGCCGCACAAGACAAGCACGATGAAGCCGAGCATTGCCTACGCCAAGCGTTGCAAGACTACCCTGAAGATATTGAGCTACTGATGCAACGCGCGCAATTGGCTAGCGTCAGAGGACGTTTTGGCTTAGCCTTGCATTGCATTAATACGGCGCTAGGCATTGCACCGGACAACTCAGCGTTATGGGTGCAGGCCGCGCACACAGCGAAACGCCAATTTGAACAAGAAGCGGCTAATAGCGCCGCAGATAAAGCACTGGCACTCACCGAAAATAAAGCCGATTTAAGTCGAGCTGAGGCATTAACAGCAAAAGCCAATCTATTGACCGATACCGAACAACAGCAAGCAGAAGCACTATTTCTGCAAGCGCTAGCTATTGCGCCCGACTTTACGCCGACCCGGTTAAACTTAGGCCATTTATATTTGCAATGGGGACGCCTAGATGACGCAGTTGAGCAATTTGAAATGGTTAAACAAAAAGCGCCGGTTGCCGGTTACGGTGCGTTAATCAATGCTAGGCGCTTTCCCGACCAACCTGAAACACTCGCGCGAATTGAAAAAATGGCGCGTATTCCAAGCTTACAAGGCTCGGTATCGAGCAGTCTGTTATTTGATTTAGCGGCTGCGTGGGAGCATCAGCGGGATTACGCCAAAGCCTTTCAATTTGCTGAAGAAGCCAATCAAGCCAGTCGAAAATTTATTACTTACGACGCTAAACAACACCGGCAGTATTGCTTAAATCTACAACAGGTTTTTACCCGCGCATTTTTTCAGCAGCGTCGTCATTATGGTCATGCGGCAACATTACCGGTATTTGTGCTTGGAATGCCTCGCTCAGGCACAACACTGGTTGAGCAAATCTTGGGCGGCCATCCCGACATTTTTGTCGCTGGCGAGATTGGCATTATGGCGGGCGTGATTCAGCGCTTAAATGCTTGGGAAAAGCATTTGGGTTCAGGCTTAACGTATCCGCGTTGCGTACTTGAAATGAGTCCGCAACAAGCCCAGCAATTCAGCCAGCTTGTACTCGACGAACTCAGCACATACTCTCCCGATGCACGTTATATTGTCGATAAATTACCGCATAATTTTGAGCATATTGGCTTGATTCGCTTATTATTTCCCGAAGCACCGATTATTCATGTGTTACGCGAACCGCGCGATGTAGCCGTATCCAATTACTTTACCGATTATCAAGCCAAATTTGGCGGCATGGGCTTTGCTTATGACTTAACAGATATAGGTGAGCAATTAATTGACTGTGAGCGTTTAATGCAACATTGGCATCAAGTCGTCGATAAACCGATTTTAACGGTGCGTTACGAAGACGTCGTTAACAACACCGAAGCACAGGCTAAACGGATTTTAGCTTATCTGGATTTACCGTGGACTGACGCAGTACTGAACTACCAAAACTTAGAACGTGCAGTTAAAACTGCTAGCATTTGGCAAGTACGGCAACCGATATACACGACCTCAACGGAAAAATGGAAACGTTATCAAGCGTATTTAACGCCTTTAATAAAGGTATTAGAACGAGGCTTAGAGACCGATGAAGCTATGGTCGAATACCCTGCCACGAAACCTGGCTTATTCTTTCAAGGCATGGCTTATTTACACCAACAGCAAAGCGCATTAGCCGAAGCGGTTTTTAAAGAAATATTAACCGTTCACCCGCATCATGCCGCCGCATTACACATGCTAGGCGTCGCGCTCTACCAGCAGAAGAAATTACGCCCCGCGCTTCGTTATATGCAAGCCGCGACCCAGCGTCATCCCGGTCATGCTAGTTGGTATAACAACTTAGGTTTAGTATTAACAGCGTTAGGCAAAACCCAAGCGGCTACCCAAGCCTTTAACAAAGCACAGGCGCTGAAATCAGCCTTATCAGAACACCACTCATTAGCACCCAAATGGCCGGAACCGGTTTGATGAATCAAAAACTGCTATATCAATGATGCAAGACTCTTTAACGAACAACCCTATTCATTCTTGGAAATCGCTAAAAAATACGTTAGATTCTCTGAGGTTGTAAGCTATCTTAAAACCATAACACTGTGCCGAAAAGTCAAACGATAATATGTAAACATTTATCAATAAAGACGTGTAAACCCGATGACTGGAAACTGCCATGCTGACATTCAATTTAAGGTTAGGCCTATTCATAGTGTTTTTTGCTGCGTTGACGGCTTTAAGCGTGACGGGTTATGCAGAAATTACCAACAAAAACGCTAACATTGTTGCCTTTGTTCGCCAAGGCTGCCCTCATTGCGCTAAGGCAGAAGCTTTTCTTGCTAAGCTAAAACGCGAGCAACCCGACGTAACTATTGTTATTCATGATATTGCAGAGGAGCCACAAGCATTAATTCAACTGGAAGAAATTGCGCAAAAATCAGGTATTAATGTCGTTCGAGTGCCTTCATTCTATGTAGGCAACCAACTGATTGTCGGTTATTCCGATGAAACCAGCACAGGCGGGTGGATACGCTCAGCGTTAATCAATCAGAGCCAACCTGCTACGGCAAAAAGCGATGCGGCCAGTAGCTGTGGTGCTGAACAATCGTTGAGCTGTATGCCAGAACTTGAACCTTCAGTGAACATAACGCCTAAACCATTCGCTGTAGATAGCTATGCGTTGGAGCTTTTTGGGCATAAGCTCAGGTTAGACGAGCTAGGCTTGCCATTGTTTACGTTGGTCATGGGCTTACTCGATGGCTTTAATCCCTGTTCGATTTGGGTGCTTATACTGATAATTTCGCTGTTAGCACCGATGCAAAATCGCGCCAGAATGCTAATCATAGCCGGAACTTTTGTAGCCATTGAAGGCATGACTTATTTCATGTTTATGGCGGCTTGGCTGAATTTATTTCTATCGCTAGGTTGGTCGCGCGTTTCGCAAATCGTCGTTGCGCTCCTGGCTCTCGGAGCGGGTGCGTTGAATTTAAAGGATGTTTGGTTCTTGGGCACCGGGCCATCTTTATCGATACCCGATGCCGCAAAACCCGGTATTTACGCTCGAATGCGAAACATTTTGCTTGCTAAGACAATGACGGGGGCATTGGTAGGGGCTGTTATTCTGGCAGTATCCGTACAAGTCGTCGAATTTATGTGCACCTCTGGCTTTCCCGCCTTGTACACCCGCATTTTAACGTTACGGCAATTAGACACTGTTAGTTATTACGGCTATTTGCTACTTTATAACTTAGCATATATGTTCGATGACATGGTACTGCTTGGTATTGGCGTTATCACTCTAAGCCAGCGACGATTACAGCAAAAAGAAGGGCGCATACTGAAATTAATCAGCGGGTTGGTCATGGTAGGGTTGGGAGTCTATTTATTGGTGATGTAAGCGTCTTTAGCGTCATTGCCGTATTTGCTTAAACCCTAACTATTCACAAATTGAATAATGGCTTTCGCAACATGCTCTTTTAACGCGGAAAATTCAATACCCACTTTAAATGCTCCCACGCTATCTCGACTTGCATGTGCGGTCTCAAGATTAGCCGATACTTTAGCCCGTCTTATTCCGCTACTAAACACACTATGTACCACAGTGGACTCAATTTCACACATTAAACGCCCGGTAGGCTTTAACGGAATAGGTAAACGGACTAGGCAATAATCACCGGCTAATAAGTTATGACTGGTCACTAAACCCATACCTCCCACACTAATATCCAAGGTTCGTACCGCTATGGGCTTTCTATTCGGCAATAATAACTCTGCACTGGTATGGTAAGCTCTTCGCTTATATTGACGCCGTTGTTGCGAATCGCCTGATTGCTCACTCATGCTTTAAAACCTGTTCTAACTGTTGCAACTGCTCAACTGTATTGATATTAATAAAAATGTCGGCTTGGTCACTAAAATCTACTTTTATCGTATCACGTTGTTGCAACCAATTCTCAACTTTGCGTTCTCCCGCATCGAGATACGCAGTCAAGTCATTGATTAGCTGAGTTTTTAACGCTAAAAAAACTGATTGACTGCGCAAGCCATCGAAAGCAACCGCAACTTCAGCATTGGCGTTGACTAATGCATCGAATAAACGCTGTAAATGATGTGTCTGTATCAAGGGACAATCACAAGGCATCACTAATAAATACTGCGTTTTAGCATGATGCAAAGCCGTTAGAACCCCAGCCAGCGGCCCATCAAAGCCTGTACGGGTATCCTGAATAACCGGCGCTCCAAACTGGCTATAGGTCTCTATATTTCTATTGGCATTAATCAAAATCGTATCGACTAACGGTGTTAAGGCGGATAAGGCATAATGAATCAACGGTTGCTGTTTAAACAACACCAAGCCCTTATCAGCCTGTTGCATTCGTTTACCTAAGCCACCCGCTAAAATCACTCCGGTTATCGTATCGCAAGCATGTGAAGGTTCAACTGTTATTTGCATAAAACTGAGCTGTGTAGATTAAGGTATTTTGAGTTTATCAGTTAAAATGTGCCAACCTACCATAGTCTGACGGCGTTATTTACTACCTTATAAAAAGCAACGCAGAGTAATGGTGTACTATCATTGTTGTCAACAATGAGCCCGATTTAACACTGTACAATACTTGACCCTATACAGATATGACTATGCACAACACCCGATTAAAACTACTCGCTACACTTATGCTATTAAGCACAATTAGCGTATTAAGTGCTTGCGCCACAACACCTGAGGACACAGCCCCAGTTGTAAGCACAGAACCAGCCGCGCCCGCCTGTAACGATTTTCCAACCCGAGATAGGATTGAATATGTCTTAAACTGCGTGGCTCAGCATGGTGGCTTATCTTACGTTAACCAATATGCATGCGGCTGCAAAATTGACAAAATCGCGGAAAAACTCACCTTTAATGAGTATGAGTCTGCTAAAACGTTCAGTTATTTAAAAAGCACTCCTGGCGAAAGTGGCGGCGTTTTCCGCGACCCGAAACAATCTAAGGATTTACGCACGCGCTTAAAAGAAGCCGAAGAGTACGCGGAAAAAAACTGTTTTGTTAAATAAGGCAAACGCTGTGTTGCCAGAATTTAACATTAAGGCATTAAACTCCACATTACACCCAGAGCTACAAGCCAAAATCGACCAAAAAGCCAAACCGTTGGGTGCGTTAGGCCGATTAGAAGACTTAGCGTTACAAATTGGTTTAATTCAACAAAGCTTAACACCTACCCTAGTACCAAGCTTCCGAAATATATCCGATAACCTATACGAGCAAAGGCTTGCCA
>CAWUNX010000041.1:0-14550 GCA_963923905.1 uncultured Methylocucumis sp. | reverse complement strand
GAATCCCTTTCTCTCCGCCATTTATGTTCTTGTTTTTATTATATTTATTGTTTGGTAATATTAAAAATAGGAGTTAAATGGGAGTACGCCATACATAATGGAGTCATACATAATGGGGTCAGAGTTAAATTTACTTAGTACTATGCTACTATCAAAATGAACACCGATGATTAGAATAGGGGATAGTCTTTGAACAGTCATATTCGATTTTTTCATGCAGGGTGCGCAACGTGTCTTACTGAAACGTTGTGAAAAAACGCAAATATGACCGTGTAACGTATTCATCTGTACTAAAAGCCCATTTAAAACATGGGCTAACCGCTTTTAAGCTAGGCTATACACATTTTTAATACTTTAGCGGCATTCGCCATGCCGACATGTAAATTTTGCTCAATCTCGCTCATCGTAATCTCACCATCACTTTTACCGGCAGCCCAGTTAGCGACAACTGCTAAAGCGGCATAACGCATATTCAGTTCTTTAGCCAAGGCCGCTTCAGGCATACCGGTCATGCCAACTAAATCGCAACCGTCTTGTTCCATGCGCTTGATTTCAGCAATGCTTTCTAATCTTGGCCCTTGGGTACAACCGTAAGTACCTGACGGTGAAGCTGCGATACCGGCTCTAGCGGCAGCGTCGATTAAAGCGTCTCTCAATTCAGGGTTATAAGGGTAGGTAAAATCAATATGGGTAACTGGATGTGATGTGTCAGAAAAAAAGGTATGCTCTCGGTCATAGCTATAGTCAATAATTTGGTCAGGTATTGCAAGATGCGCAGGTGCCATGGCTGGCGTAATACCTCCGACCGCCGCAACCGCAATAATCGTTTCAACGCCTAGCTGCTTTAGGCCCCAAATGTTAGCCCGGTAATTAATTTTATGCGGAGGTATCGTGTGTGGGTTACCGTGTCTGGCTAAAAATACCACTTCGCGCGCACCTAATTCACCAATAATATAATCCGCTGAAGGTTTGCCATACGGTGTTTCCAGCGCTTTGCGCGTGATAATGGTTAGCTCGGCGAGTTGCCCTAATCCTGTACCGCCGATAATTGCTAATGTTGTCATGCTTGTTAACCTCGTTTATGAACACGCATAAATGCCGTTGGCATTGCGTAAATAGCTTTTGTAATCCATACCATAACCAAATAAATAGCGGTTTGCCGTAACAATACCAATAAAGTCAGCCGATGTGGGTTTAGGTTCAGGTAAGAGTTTTTCAATTAAAACCGCGCTATAAACCTCACAAGCGCCTTGTTCTCGGCAGTAGGCTTGTACTGCAGCTAACGTAACCCCTTCATCTAATACGTCATCTAAAATTAACACAGTACGGTTAAGCAAAGGGGTTTTAGGCGTTAACAGCCATTCGATTTGACCGCCTGAGGTTTCACTACGATAGCGCGTTGCTTGTATCGAGTCTAAATTCAATGGCATGGTTAACCGGGTTAATAATTGACCGGCAAACACAATGCCACCGTTGATTACACATAGCAACAGGGGATTTTTATCTGCTAATGCTTGGTTAATTTGTTCGGCGAGCTTGATAATTGCGGCTTCAACTTCTTGTTGGCTATGTAATAAATCAGCCTGTGTTTGAACGGTTTTAATTTCTGTTAGCATAACTTTCCGAGAATTGTTGCAGCTGGTTGGAAATGCGTTGCCAGTCTTCCGATTGGTGTAACTGTTCCCACGTCAGCATGGGCTTGCCTTTCATGGTTTGCAAACGTCTTATGCTGTCAGGCTGCGGCATAATAGGTAGGGTGCTGATGACTTGTTTAGCGGCTTCTTGGTTATTACAAACTAATACCATATCGCAACCCGCTTCTAGCGCTAAGCGTGCGCGCTCAGGATAGTCTCCTGCAAACGCAGCTCCTTCCATCGTTAAGTCGTCGCTAAAAATCACTCCATCAAACTTTAATGCTTGACGTAGTATTGTGCCTAACCAAAAGGATGAAAAGCCTGCGGGCTGTGAATCGATATTAGGGTATAACACATGCGCTGGCATAATGGCTGCTAGTCCTTTAGCAATCAGCTCTTGGAATGGCATTAAGTCTTTAACACTCATTTGCGCTAAACTCCGCTCGTCAACCGGTAGGGTTAAATGCGAATCAAGCGCGACTGTGCCATGCCCAGGAAAATGTTTACCCGTTGCCGCCATGCCAGCAAAATGCATTCCTTTCATAAACGCGCTCGCTAACTCGGATACGGTCTCGGCGTCTTGGGCAAAGGCACGATTGCCTATAATTTCACTGACCCCGCAATCCACATCGAGTACAGGGGCAAAACTAAAATCCACACCTACAGCTAATAGCTCCATAGCCATTAACATGCCCGCAGGCTCAGCTAATTCAGGTCTTAATGCATAAGCCGCTGCGGGTGGCAAGCGGGTAAAACCGTTTTGAAAGCGTTGTACACGACCACCTTCTTGATCGACGGCAATTAATAATTCACCATTGCGCGCTGAGCGTAAGTCATGAATCAATTCAGTTACTTGTTCAGGATTAGCATAGTTACGCGCAAATAAAATCACTGCACCCGTATTTGGATGTGCGATGAGTTCGCGCTCTTCTAGTGAGAGTGTTAGCCCGGCAATATCCAACATCACCGGCCCTATTGGGAGTGGATTCATCATAAATCGAAAGATTAGGCTAGAGTGAGAGTTAAAAACAACATCATATCAGGAAATTACCGGCTTAGCTTTAGGCTATCATCATCACAACTTAGTATTCATCGAGACGTTAAGCTAAAAAAAGCAACCGCTTTGGCTAAATGTATTAATGAGATTTTTTGCCCTGCTAAAACTTGGCGGATAACATGTAAGTCTTTATTTTCGCCTTGTTGGATTTGACTCAGCCAGTTTAGTGCAAGCGCTTCCGTGGCAAAATGTCGGCGTTTAGCAATATTGCTTAATAAATGGCTGATTAACGCCCTGCTTAACTGCTGGGCGTCAACGCGACGTGCAAAAAAACCTGCCATAACATCGACTACACTTAGCGCGGTTAAACGCGCGGTTTTTTCGCGTACGGGTGCTAAGCGATTGCTATAACCTAGCGCATAACTCAGCCATAACAGCAAAATGCAGGCGAGTGTTTGATAAAGGCGAGGGTCAGCGAAAAATTGTTCAGATGAATACATATCACGCAAACCAAAAGGATAATCATCAAAAATAACCGTACCCGACTCAGTGCGAAGATGGCTAAGCAATGAGCTAAACCATAACGCGTTATCGCTACTGGCTAAGCGTGTGTTATTGAATAAATCTGAGGCTAATATAACAACAATGCGACTGTTATTGTGTGCAATAAGCCAAGCAGCGGGTTGGTCGTCGTCAAAACGCAGCAAAGTAACGACAGGAATAGGGCCATGGGTACGAGAAAAATCAGGCTTTTGGGCTAGTAAGCCGGGTGCGGTAAGCGTCGTCAACTTCACTGTTTTGGGTAGCGAAAACACGGTACTGCTAGGTGTTAAGCTATTAATCACTGGAATTTGTGCGTGTATATTTTCCTGCAAGCGGTTAACCGACGCGCTTAAGCTATCATCCTGGTTTGACGAGTCTTCATCCGTTAACTCCTCGGTATCAAACGTTAAACCATAACGCGTAAAAAAGTGCTTAAGTTGCTCTAACCACCCGTCTTGTTGTTTGGCCCACTCAGGTTGTTGAAAAGCAGATACCATCATAATGACCGTATTGCCTTGTTCTAGCCAAAGCTTTAAGGCTAACCATTCTTGGTCTTGAATTTTTTCTACGCTAGGCATCGATAACAACAAAACATGTCCGTTTGCGGCTAACTGGGCTTGTCGTAATAAACTCGGTAGCGATTTTCGCCAACTTAATATCGGAACGTGCTCACGTTGTAACCAGGCTTTTAAACCTTTAAAACCATTATTGCCGGTGTCTTCGCTGGTCGGTAGCGAGATTGGTTTTTCAGTATTAGCTCTTGGTGCGAACAATAACACAACCACCAGCAAAGCCGCTAACACCGATACCAGCGTGACTAACCTATCTTTCATGGCTCTGCACGCGTCAAGTGAGAGTAATACTGTTTAAATGTTTCAAGCTCAGCCAGTGAAACCAACTGCTTACCGTATAAAATCGGCTCGCTCACATCGAGTAAATCCTTAAAATGGCGGCTAAGCGTTGGCTGTGTTAATAACCTCAGCAATTCCCTATGGGTTAAGGCATTATTATTAGGCAAATGATATTGCCTAATCAGCGCTTGCCGGTATTGCATTAACAAGCAGTAAATGTGTTGTTTAGGTGTTAATGTACTTATATCAGCCGTAATCAATTCGGTTGCATAAACGCTAGGCAATGTAACGCGACTAGGTCGAGTTACCACTCTTTTATGCCACCATCCTGCTTGTCGACTTACCCAGCCAATAGTAATGACCACCGCTAATACCAGTAATACAATGAAGCCAGTAATTATTAGCGTCTTCATCTCAGCTGAAGGCGTAAGCGCTTGCCAAAGCCATTTTAGCCATTGATAGTGTGCTTCATAATGCTCAGGGTTTAGGCTTTTCAACCACGCTAACAAAGCCTTAAGCGCATCCCACGGTTTGTCAGTATCAGAATTTATAGTGGTGACGCTGGCTAATAATTCAGCTAAACCGTCGCTATTTATCGGTTTAGACCGTGTAACGGTTAGCTCCATTAATGATGCGTGACTTTGCTGCTGAGTGGCAAAGCTCTGCGCGGGTAATAAAACCCTCAATAGCACTAACGGCTGCCAGCGGTTAACGTTCATTAACCCGCCAAGCGCTGAGCTAAATCGGCACCGGTTTTGCGCAACGTTAAATCATGATATTGCACATAACCTAACCCTAAAAAATACGGCGCAATAAAAGCTGAAAGGAGGTTTGCGATAATACTGACTAGCCAATCAAGCTGGTTTAAACCCATATATTGGAATAACAGCACGGCAGAAAGAATAGCAGCATACAAAATAATAAATACTACGCCTGGCGCCATAAAAACCGTTAAGGTTCGCCACCAATGTCCCCAGACTAACGAGTGGCTGGTTTTTAAAGCGGCAAACCCCGATTTATTTTCGACGACAATGACGTTTAAATATAACGACATCGATAAGCCAATAATCATGCCCGGTATAAACAATAAAATCATGCCGAATGTGACGGCTAAGCCATAAAGAATGCCCGTCCAAAGCACAGGGAAAAACTTTTTTAAGCCGAATAACAGGGAATCCATCATGCTATCGTCGCGCTCGTGAATGAAATTATCGATACGATATACCATCGCGGCATACAAAATGAAAAAGAAAACAGCTAGTACTAAAAGCATTAAACCTAGCAACAATAGCAACAAAGCCTTTTCAACATCACCGCCATGTTGCAGACTTTGAGAGATAAAGCCAATCGCGATATAAAATAACGCCAACAAGCCGCAATAAGGTAAAAACAGTTTAAAACTCGCACTATAGAGTTTTAAACTAATATCAAGCACTTTGCCAATACTGACTGGCTGCTCCGCTAATATACGCATGGGCATTCTCCGATAAGCGTTATAGAATAACTCGTTGAACAAGCTGTTGCTAAAGCATAGACGGTTTTGTCAGCATTAACAGCGAGGTTGATGAAAAAAACCCAAAACACCTCGACGCAAAAGGTAAGGATTGCATTCCTACACGGCATAAGTGGAAAACAATATGACATTTGAATGGCATAACGACTATACAACCGGCAGCTCAGTCATTGACGAGCAACATAAAAATTTAATCAACTTAGCTGAGCACATCGTCAATGTTTCCAGCAATGAAGCGTTAATTAAAGATTTAATGCTGCTATACCGTCATGTACGCGAGCATTTTCAGTTGGAAGAGCAAATCATGGCAGAGCACCACTATCCTGAACGTGCCCACCATGTTGCCGAGCATGATTTGATGCTAAGTGCCTTAGTGGATAAAAGCGCTACGGTAAGAGCGGGCCAATGGGAAAGAGAACAAGTGCTTGAATTTATGCAGCAATGGCTTTTTCACATTAAGAGCTGTGACAGTCAATTTAAAGATTTCCTAATCCAAGGTAAAACCAACACGTTTTAATCGCTAGTCGGCAGCGCATAGCAAGCCATGGCTTGCTGCACTAAGCCGCTAGCGTTAAACACAAAGGTTTCTGCCGCCATGCCGTTATGACCTCGGTAATAGAGCGTTAAGCTATCGATGCCAATTAACACATCTGATAAGTCAAAATGTAACTCGGGAATGCGCTGTAAGCCTTTATGCCAGTAATTTCTAAGTGCTGCTTTCCCATGTAACACTCCGCTAGGCTCATCTGCAAGCAGAACGACATAAGGTGAGGCAAATTGAATATCGTCGGCGTAATGACTTAGAATTGCCTCTAAGTCATGGCGATTCCAAGCGTTTAGCCAATCATAAGCAAACTGCTGAGCAAATGCGGGTGTTATCATTGGGCATTCCTAAGTTGTTATTTACCGGCAACGCGGATTAACTCAATCGGTTTGTCGCTAATAATCACGGTACCCGACGGGCATAACGGGCCTTGTTCTACAGGGCACAGCGTGACTTGATAACGGCTTTTACCTGTTACAGTCGCACTGCAATCGCGGGTAAACGTAAACGTAGTATCGACTTTGGCAATCGTAGGATAGGTCGAATCGCTATTTGAACCGGAAAAATCAAACGACGTCGTGGTTATTTTTCTAGGTGCAACCGCCTGCCAATTTCCCTGCGCGCCACTAAACGGAACCGAAGGCTCGCTGCTGCTATTGGAAATTAACGTGCCAAACTTACCAAACGTCCATAAGCTATAGCCGGTAGCGGGTTGGTCTTCGCCATTCGCATATTCCGTCGCGTAATATGTGCCTGTGCAGCCAGCATAAACAGACACAGGGGTTAACATAGATACCATCAAACCTATAAACACTAAGCATTTGTTGTGCATACTTTTCTCCAATGGATTCATCAGGGTTACTATTTTTGATTTCTTAGTGGGTGACTAAGGGTTAAAGCCAGTGAAAGTATCTACAATTCAGCCTAGCTTTAAAAGAACTTTTAGCCGCATGTTTGCAAAAAATCACTAAAGCTTGTTTATTAGGATGTTGTTCTTGGTTATTTTAGACTCTGCCACCGTTGGCAAAAACAGCACTCAACCGTTGTAATAACTCGAACTCAAGCGGGTCTTGGTACACACCGCTCATGGCTTGCGTTGCGTTCATGCCACGCACGAATAAATAACGCACGCCGCCAAAATGAACTTTAAAGTGGTAATCGGTTAAGCGGTTTTGTAAGTATTGATGTAATACCACGCTATATAACCAATACTGTAAACCGTAATTATGCTCGCGCATGGCTTGGGTTAATTCAGCTTGGTTGTAATTAGCTAAATAATTGGTTTTATAGTCAATTACATAATAACGCTGTTGGTACACACAGATTAAATCAATAAAGCCAGTTAAGAAGCCACTGAGTTGTTTATGCGTTAATGCTTGATAAGCCGGGGTATCTTTTAGAATCGCGTTGATTTGCTCGGTATGCAGGTCGTTGATAGTTAAATAAAATGGCATTTCTTTTAAACAATGTTGCGCGGGTATGTTTTTTAAGCAAAACTCATCGTCATCATAGGCTAATGGCGTAGATACGACGGTTTGCAAAAAGTGACTTAATAAGTCCGGGTCGGCAAGTTTTACGCCATAACGTAAGCATAAGCGGTCACGCAACTCTGATATATCGCTTAATTCGGCTAAGTCTTGAAAACTGATTTGTTCTAATAACCCATGCACAACGTTACCGGTGTCTGCGCCTTTGGGCAAAAAATCTTGAATATCTGGGCTGTTGTCGATGATGACTAGAGTTGTATCCGTATCACTGATTGGTTCCGGTTCTCTGGCCTTATCAGCGGGTAATTCAGGCACATCATGTTGCGATAAGGCGGATAATGCCGTGTAGCTACTCATCTGCCAGGTGCTGGTCAGTGTGCGGGTGAATTCAAGCGCGGATAATTCAGTCGGCGGATTATTAGCGCTATTCACTATGCACGCATCCATAGTGAGTTCTGCGCTTAATGTTTTATACGAAAACCATTCAGGATAGGCGTCGCTGTATCCTGCCAATGCGCTTTGTTGTTCACCGGCATTTTCGGGCATTGTTAATAACCACGCTAACGCTGAATTATTAGGTTTAGCAGTCGTGCGTACATCCGCCCAGGCGCAATAGCAACGGTATTTCGCACGGGTTAGTGCAACATAGGCTAAACGCACGGCCTCGGCTAATTCATCCTGTTGCGCCTGTGCTAAATGCTGCTGGAATTGTTCGGAGCCTAAATCGACAAGGCCGCCCGTTTCGCGTTGATAAAAAATTAAGTCTTGATTTTGCGTTAAACGGCTGTCTTGCCATAAAACGGGACAAAATACGATGGGGTATTCCAGGCCCTTCGCTTTGTGCATCGTGATGATTTGTACTGCTTTAGCATCGCTTTCCAAGCGTAATAATTGGTTATCGCTGCTGCTTGAGTCGGTCATCTGCTTACGCAACCAATCTAAGGTTTTTTGTATGCCTAAGTGCTCATCGAGCGCGGCTTGTTGTACGAGTTCTAATAAATGCAATAAATTGGTTAAGCGACGCTCAGCGATGAGGGTTTTTGTTAAATGGGTTTTCACCTGTTGCTGTTGCATGAGTCTATGCATCATCACTAACACGCCTTGTGTTTGCCAAAGCCTATGATACTCGTTGAACTGCGCTAGCCATTTAAATTGTGCGGTTTCATCGTTTAACTCTTTATATAAGGTTTGGCCATCTAACCCAAACCAATCCAAGCTGAGTGCTTGATTAAACAAGCGGCTATCGCCAGGATGAGCCACGGCTAGTAGTAATCGATATAAATCGACAGCTTCTTGCGTAGCAAATACCGATTGGTTAGAGCTTAATACCGACGGCACACCAACTGTACGCAAAGCTGTTTGATAGTCAACGGCTTGAGCATTGGTTCTGACTAATATCGCAATATCTTTAGGATGTACCCGCGCTTGGTTGGGTTTAAACCTGTAGTCGCCGGAAAGTAAGTTAATGATTTCATGCACAACCGCAGCTTGTATCGATGCTGCCGCTTTGCCCGCAGTGCAATAGGTTTGTCCTTCGGGCGGTGTTGTATACCACAGTTCTATAGGGGGTAATGGTCTTTCTGCTTGATAAAGTTCGCCATCCTCGCGCGAACGTCCGGGCTGCACATGAATAAAGTTAATCTCTTTTATGGCAAACGCGTTAGGTCGTTGAAATAATTGATTAACACCTGAAACTAAGTTTGGATGCGAACGCCAATTAAAGCCTAAGGTGTAGCGATGCTTTGCATGTTGTTGTGCGCTTAAATACGCATAAATATCTGCGCCACGAAATTTATAAATGGCTTGTTTAGGGTCGCCAATCAAATAAACAAAATGCTCAGGTGAATTAAACGCAGTAGAAAATATATGCCATTGTTTAGCATCGGTATCTTGAAATTCGTCGATTAACGCGGCGCGAAAGCGTTTTTGCAAGACATCGACTAAGTATTGACCGTTATTTTGTTGTAATGCAGCGGCTAAACTGCCAATTAAATCGTCATACGTCAACGCGTTTAAGGCCTGTATATGTTGGCTAAGCTGTTCTCGTAAGGTTTGCAATAAATTACGCCGTAATTGCAAAGAAACCTTTTGATAGCAGGTTAATAAGTCATCAAATGGCTGGGTTTCTATGGCTAAGCGGGTTAAAAATTCAGCTTTGCGTTGCTCGCCCGATTGAGTTTTAGTGCTTCTAAATTTTTGGCCGTTTAATGCATCCAGTAAGCCTGCCCAGCTAAATAACATCAAGCTAGCGTATTCGATTGGCTGAACGCCATCGGTTAGCCAACGTTCTAAGGCTTGATAATGGCTGTCAAAGAGTTCGCTGTATCCCGTTTTAAACTGTCCTGTTGCCAAATAAGGTCTAAGTGCTTTGGCGTTGTTTAGCAAAAAGCTTTGCGCCTGCTCAGCCAATGCTTTTAGTTCAGCGAGTAACACATCTAAGTCTTGCTGTTCGGGCAGGATAGCCATCGGTGTATCTAATGCCCAGCCTGCACTAGGAAAGCCGGTTAAACTCGCTAGCAGTTCATCGGGCGTTTTATAGTCACTGGTTAACACAGCCGTTTGCCAAATCGGGCGCTGACTAATCTGTTTGCGCCAAAAATCATCGGTACACAGTTGTTTTAACGCAGAAATATCGCTGATTAACTCAGTAGCAAATAGCTGGCCGCTTTCTAGTGCGTGTTCGGTCAGTACGCGCTGACAAAAGCCGTGTATGGTAAAAATGCCTGCTTGATCGATATTGAGTAACGCCACATTAAGGCGTTGCTGTATTAGTATTTTATCGAGTTCTAGGCTTTTCAACCAGGTTGTTAACGTCGAATCGCCGACATAATCGGGGTCTGATACTAGCGTTTTTGCCTCAGTTAAGCGTTTGCGCACTCGGTCTTTAAGTTCTTCTGTAGCTGCTTTGGTAAAAGTCACTATTAATAGTTGGTCAATCGGAATCGCTTGCTCGACGAGTAAGCGTAATACCAGCATGGTTAGCGCAAAAGTTTTTCCTGTGCCTGCGCTGGCTTCGATTAAATTAATGCGGGTATTTAAGGCAGTTGTAGCAGGGTCAAATAAAGTCGTTGAAGGCACTGAAAACTCTCTACTGTGATGGGTATGGCGCTATATTCAGTGTGATATTGTAGAGCATTTGCGCGGAAGCCCGTATCTATAGCTCCGCAAGCCTAAGAAATCCAGTTAATTTTGGCGATTACAGGGTAGGCATAAATAGTTTGTTTCATAGCTATTGACAATATTAGGTATATTGAGCTACTAGCTGCGACAATATGCCACATTTTTAATTGCCTAAAGCCTTGCTATGATTATCCTAACTTTTACGGCTTACGAGCCGATAGCTGAAAGTTGCGTTATATCCTTCCTAATACTCTCAGGCGGTTTTTTTAAACCGCCTTTTTTTTGCCTGTTATTCCGCTTTGCTTAAGTGGTTACTGCTTGCGTTTACTTCCATGACGGTGGAATAATAAAGCGTTCAGTTTACATTGAGTCATCATTACGTCAATGAAAGAAAAAAACAAAATTCTTGTACAAGCCACGCCTCATTTTATCGAGGCCCAATCAGAGCCGGAAAATCATCGTTATGTCTTTGCTTACACCATTACGATAACGAATCAAGGTGAAATTCCCGCACAACTACTGAGTCGTCATTGGCTAATTACTGATTCTAACGGTAAAGTCCAAGAAGTACGCGGGAGCGGTGTTGTCGGTGAGCAACCTTACTTAAAACCCGGTGAAAGCTTTCGTTATACTAGCGGCGCGATGATAGAAACACCCGTAGGAACCATGCAAGGCAATTATGCGATGCGTTCCGATGAAGGGGATGATTTCTTAGCCGATATTCCCAAATTTACTTTATCGATTCCAAGGGTATTACATTAAGGCTATGTCCATATACGCTATCGGTGATGTCCAAGGTTGTTATGATGAATTGCTGAGGCTCTTGGAGCTTATTGCCTTTAATGAACATGATGACCAGCTCTGGTTCGCCGGCGATTTAGTTAATCGAGGACCTAAGTCACTCGATACGTTACGTTTTGTTAAATCATTAGGTAACGCGGCGATAACCGTCTTAGGCAATCACGATATGCATTTATTAGCAGCGTCTTGTACCCAAAAAATTGCCCAAAAAAAAGATGCGCTATCACAAGTTTTAGAAGCTCCCGATAGAGATGAGCTGATTCATTGGTTAAGACATCAGCCATTATTTCACTTTAATGAGCAATTTTGCTTATTACATGCCGGATTGCCGCCGCAATGGGATTTTAAAAAAACCCAGAAAATGGCGTTATTAGCCGAGGAAACGTTAAGAAGCGCAGATTACGCCTTATTCTTAAAGCAAATGTACGGTAACAAACCGAATCTTTGGTCTTCTAATTTAAAGGGCATGGCCAGACTGCGCTTTATCATCAATTGCTTTACGCGTATGCGCTATTGCGACAGCTACGGGCGCTTGGATTTTGTTAACAGTGGCCCTATTGGCACTCAGCCTAAAGATTTAATGCCTTGGTTTGATGTGCCGAATCGCAAAAGTGCCGACATGCGCATTGTTTGTGGCCATTGGTCAACCTTAGGCTATTACGAAGCGCATAATTGTTATTTAATCGATACTGGCTGTTTATGGGGTGGTCAGTTGACCGCGTTAAAACTAGGTGACACGGTACAGCGTTTCAGTATCGATTGTCCAGGCGCGAAAAAACCGACTAAAACCTATGAACTTGCTGGGGATGATGCAGAAAAAGTAGCCAAGAAAAAGCTGCGTTCCGTCGCTTAAAACGCATTAAGCTGGGTAAGCGCAGATAATGGCGTTATTTGCCAATGAGCAATAGCCCAAGTAAGAATCTCGTTAACTGTGGCTGCGCTTAGTTCTTTAGGGGGTTGTTGTTTAAGCAAAAGCAATAAGTTATACAACGTTTGCTCAGGGTTATTGACATCGACTGCTGCGGCATAACTTTGCTTACTCAGCTTTTGCCCATTCGAATCAACAATAATAGGAACATGCATATAACGTGGCATCGCTAAACCAAGCAGTTGCTGTAAGTAGAGTTGCTTAGGCGTTTCTAGCAATAAATCACACCCTCTAACTACTTGATTAACGCCCGCTAACGCATCATCAATGACGACAGCAAATTGGTAGGCAAAAATGTTATCTTTGCGTTTTAAGATAAAGTCGCCGTGTTGTGTCGCGATGTCATGGGCAATAACGCCTTGCAACGCATCGGTAAAGCGAATGATTTGCTGGTCAGTTTTAATGCGTACAGCGTGGGCTTCGCTAGCTGAAATGTTTTGTTCGCGACATGTCCCAGAATAAATCGTAGAATTTAGCGTCTTGCGGCTACAGCGACAGCGGTACACTTGCTCATGACGGACTAATTGATTTAGATAGTCATGGTAATCTGGCAAGTGCTGACTTTGATAGACGACGCTTAAATCCCAGTGTAAGCCGAACGTTTCTAAGGTGGTTAATATGGCGTCAACAGCCCCCGGCTGATTTCTTGGCGTGTCGAGATCGTCAAAACGCAATAACCATAAACCTTGCTGAGAGCGAGCTTCTAAAAAACCCGCTAATGCGGTTAATAAGGAGCCTAAATGCAATGGGCCGGTGGGAGATGGGGCAAACCGGCCTATAACACGGGATTCCGGCATGAACTCGGTTGGTGATTTAAAGCAGGGGGTTAGCCCATTTGTTTCTCACGGATTTCATCTAAGGTTTTGCAATCAATACACAACGTTGCTGTCGGTCTTGCTTCTAAACGGCGGATACCAATTTCAATGCCGCACGATTCGCAAAAACCATAATCACCTGATTCAATCTCTTTTAACGCTTCGTCAATTTTTTTAATCAATCGGCGTTCACGGTCGCGCGTTCTTAATTCTAAACTGAATTCCGATTCTTGCGTCGCCCTATCATTAGGGTCTGGGAAGTTGGCCGCATCATTTTGCATATGGTGCACCGTGCGATCCACTTCGTGCATTAATTCGGCTTTCCAGTTTTTTAGAATGTTCTCAAAATGCTTTAATTGCGCTTCACACATATATTCTTCGCCGTCTACTTCAACATACGGCTCAAACGCAAAAGGTGATGCCACGGTTCTAGAACTATCGGCCATCCATTAACTCCAACACATAGTTTATAAACCGCGCATTTTTAGCAGAATACGAAACCTTAAGCAAGAATTATTGGTATGATTTAAGCTTTTAATGGAACTTTACTGATGTTGCTAAAATCCGCCACGCGCACCGAATTGATTAGCCCGTTTTATGTCATGGCGGTGCTGAATCGAGCTAAACAATTACAAGCACAAGGGCGCGATATTATCCATTTAGAAATCGGCGAACCCGATTTTCCAACGTCAGACAACATTATCCAAGCGGGCATTCAGCAACTTCAAACCGGACAGATTAAATACACCTCTGCGGCAGGCTTACCTGAGTTACGCCAACACATTGCCGAGTTTTACCGGCAACGTTATCAAGTCAGTGTCGACCCTAAACGTATTTTTATTACCCCCGGCGCATCGGGTGCGTTATTACTCGCCCTTAGCGCCAGCTTAAATGCGGGTGATGAATTATTATTAGCGGACCCTGGCTACCCTTGTAATAGCAATTTTGCGCATTTATTAGCGGTAAAACCAAAATTAATTCCCGTTGCAACCTCTAATGCGTATCAATTGACAGCACACGCTATTCAAGCCGAATGGACGGCACAGAGCAAAGGCGTATTAATTGCCTCGCCTTCAAACCCAACGGGTACGATTATTTCCTCTGAGCAACTAACCGCTTGTATTAACGCGACACACGCACTTAATGGAGTATTTTTTTCCGATGAAATTTATCATGGCTTAAGCTATGACGAACCTTGCGTGAGTGCGTTGCAAGTTAGCGATGAGGTGTTTGTTATCAACAGTTTTTCTAAATACTTTGGTATGACGGGGTGGCGCATAGGCCTGTCTCTTATACACATCTCCGAGCCCACGAGAC
>CAWUNX010000040.1:0-14976 GCA_963923905.1 uncultured Methylocucumis sp. | reverse complement strand
TCTTTAAAAAAATTCACTTTGGCTTTTTGCATTTCGACAATAAAACGCTCGCCTTCTTGGGTTTGGCAATAAATGTCATAAATGGCTTTGCGTTCTTTCGGTGTGCTGGGGATTTTTTCAGGATTTTTAAAACTGAGTCCAGCAATTTGATGATGCGCTGGCAAGAGTTGGTTTAAAAAATCTTGCAACAAATCTTTGCTGCCTTCTTCACCGAAGAGCTTTTTAAAGCCGAAATCAGTGTAAGGATTAAAATATTTTGATTGCGGGGCTTGTCTTTTCATGCAATACCGCCTTCCCGGGTTGATAGATATTGTTGACAGAGTTATGCAGGGCAGCACCGCTAGGTTAGCTTAGGAGAAAAGCAATGCCCGTTGGTTATTGCGCACTATTGCGTCTTACAGCCTTGTACCTTAAAGCGCCGCCACCTGCCTTTAGTTTGGCTTTACCTAATAGCAAATCTCAACCCCATAAATCCGCTAACGAAAATTCTACGGCATCAAAAGGCGGCACAGCAACCTTATCATCATCTTTGAATAGCGCGTTCAATACCCAACGACCTTGTTGCAACTCAAAAGCTTCCAAAGTTTGCGCCAACGGGTCGATTAGCCAAACGTGCGGTACACCAAAACGCGCGTAAATCGGCAGTTTCACCACCCGGTCTTTTTTGGCCGTGGAAGGAGACAGAATTTCACAAAGCCAATCAGGCGTCACTTCAAAGCGGTGGTCTTCGGGTACGCTAGGCATTCGTTCACGCCGCCAGCCGGCTAAATCAGGCACGGCGACCTCGGTATCGCGGATAAAATGCACTTCTGGTTCTTGCATAATCCACCAACCACCAGGGCCACCACGACCAAAATCAAAGGGCCCAGACAAATTAAAGCCTAAACCACGTCCCGCCAAACCGTGACGACCGGACGGACGCGGCTGTGTATACAACTCACTATTCAAAATCTCACCGGTGCTATGTTCCGGCAAGGCCAATAGTTGTTGATAAAGGCTAGATTTTAAGATGGCATTCATTGACAGCTCCTGTTGTAGGCGCAAGGGATTGAATTTTTATCGTTCCCACAAACTTCGTGGGAATGATAGCTACCGCTTCGCGGCTCCTCAGAACGCAGAGCGTTCTGTTTATGCTCCTACACAGAGTATGGAAGCAATAAACGCACTCAAACAATCGACTTCACCAATAACGATAAAATACTCACCACCACAACACCCATCGCCCATTTGACGAACGTCATATCGGATTTAATCACCGCTAAGTCGGTTTTAATCGGATAAAGCTCTTCTTTTAATTTGAGTTCAAAATAGTCTTTGGTGACTATGCCTTCTTGAGTATCTACCATGACTCGCACCACGGCTTCGGCTTGCTTTTTTGTTCCATGCCAGCCAGCTTCAGCTTTTCAACCAGCTCTAATGTATCAAAGGTTATCGTTGCCATGGTTCTCATTCCTTTTATTCTGATAAAATGTATTGTGTTTAACGACTAGCATAACTCAGTATTGTGCCGATTGCATCACTCACACCCTCAACTCCATCAACCCTTCCCGCTTTCTAGCCGCTAACTCTTGTAAATGCAAACGCACTTGCCCTTGTCCGTCCATCACAACAACATCAAAACGCTTGTCCAGCACATTAAGGCTAGGTTTTTGTTTTAAGTGGATTAACAATTCGCCGCTTAATTCGCCTTGTTGCAGGATTTGCTTTAACGCGAAGGGATAAACCAGTTCGGTATCGGTTTGACCACGGCGCGCGGCGGGGTTTTGGCTAAAATACAGCAATAACTGCCAGACCGCATCTAGGCATAAGGGATTGAATTTATTAGCCGGTTCGTGTTCGGGCAAGCTTAATAGCGCTGACATGGCTGAGCCGTTGACATAGACGTCTTGAAAACTGTCAGCGATGTTAGGCTGCGCCGTTAAAATCTTGCTAATGAAGTCTTGGAATATGGCATCGCTACGCGTAGCGGTTTTGCTATCAGGAATAGGCTCTAAACCAGGCGTTAATAAGTTGTTCAACGGCGCTGGTTGTAAAATCACTTCACCGACGTGCCGAGTGCAACCAGGTTGGTTTGGGTTAACGATTTTATACATAACCTGCTGCTGCGCTTGATGTAAGCTGACGTTAACCGGGCTTAACTCTCCGGCTACACTCACCAGTGGCGGCCCCCAAATCATGTTTTTCAACGCTGATACCGGTTGTTGTACGGCAGTTTCGGCGGCGGTTCTGGCTAATTCCAAATAATTAAACCCTGAGCTTAACGCAATCACTTGATGTTGCTGAGTATGCTCATGATTACCCTGTTGTGGCTTGCTTGCTCTGGTATGAGAACTTAATTCTGGCGTGGGTAAAGCAGTGGTTTTTTCAGGTGCTGCTGCAGTAGTTGTCACCCAATGACAAGTACGTTCAAACGCATAACCGGGTAAATGCACACGTCTAGGCGGCTTATGCGCGTAGAGCTTAGCCCAGTCTATGCGATAACCCTGGCAATAACATTCGGCCAGTGCTAGCAATGCATCTTTATAGGCATCGGCATCCGATTCGTCTAGGCATTGCTGCACTAATTGCGCGATGAGCTTTTGCATGGCTTTTTGTTCGTTAAAATCACGCGCAACATGGCCGGTAAAATAATGCGGGTGTGCCGTGTTATCGTTGTGCCATAGCCGTAGCGCATCATCTAAGCTTTGTACGACTATGGCACTACGGTAGTGAAAATGGTGACGCCCGGTTAATAGAGTATGGCTAATAGCGTATAAACCTTGTTGTTGTGCTGTTTCGCCTGCGAAATACTCACGCATAGCTGCTATCTGTTGGGTTAATGCTTCACGGCTTTTCGCAGACACGATTAACACATAATACGGTAGGCTATGGCTATCGCACTCGCACAGCTCAGCATCGCGTATCAGTACATGCGCATTCGTGCCGCTCATGCCGAACGAACTGACCGCCCCGAAACGAGCTTGTCCCGATAATTTCGGCCAAGGCTGGTTGTGGGTGTTGATATAAAACGGCGTGTTTTGCCAATCAACATAAGAACTTGGGCTGGCGCAATGTAAATTCGCCGGAATGGTTTCATGGCGTAAGGCTTGTACTAAGTTCACAACGCTCAGCAAACCTGAAGCCGCAAACGCATGGCCGAAATTAGTTTTAGCTGAGGTAATCGCACAAAACTGGCGTTCAGTTGAGCCTGCGAAAGCATCGTTTAACGCGTTAATTTCCACCGGATCGCCTAACGGCGTACCCGTACCATGCGTGACGATATAGCTGACATCATTAGGTTTAACTTGCGCCTGCGTTAACACGGTTTGTATTAGCTCGGTTTGGGCGAGTGCGCTGGGTGCGGTAATGCCATTGGTTTTGCCATCGTAATTAACACCACTGCCCGCAATCACCGCATGAATCGGGTCGCCATCGGTTAGCGCAGTCTTTAAGCGTTTTAACACTAAGACGATCACGGCCTCGCCCGGCACAATGCCGTTAGCGTCAGCAGCAAAGGCTCGGCACTGACCGTCTGGCGCTAACATGCCTGCTTGACTCATCGCGATATAGGCTTCTGGCGCAATCATTAAATTCACACCGGCGGCTAAGGCGGCATCACATTCATGATTTCGTAAGCTTAAACAGGCTTGATGCAACGCGACTAACGATGATGAACACGCCGTATTAATACTGAGGACGGGGCCTTTGAAGTTTAAGAAATAGGCTAGCCGCGCCGCTAAGATGCTGGAATTATTGGCCGTTAAACTTAAACCATTTACCAAGCGTTGATAACCACCACCGTCTTCAACACCGACAAACATGCCTATTTTTTGTTCGGCAAGTTGTTGTTCGCCATAACCAGCATCATCTAACGCGCGCCAGGCTTCTTGTAGTAAATGCCGTTGCTGCGGGTCCATTAACTCCGCTTCCATAGGCGATATATCAAAAAACAGCGAATCAAATTCAGCAATACCCGGAATACAACCACTCCATTTTGAACAGGACTTACCCTCTGCACCGGGTGTTTCGCTATAGTATTCGCGCCAATCAAAACGGTCGGCGGGAATTTCAGCTACGGCATTAACACCTTCAGCTAATAACCGCCAGAACTCGTTAACATCTCTTGCCTGAGGAAAGCGACCGCTCATACCAATAATAGCAATTGCGTCATCCGCTACGGGTTGAGCCGAAGCAACAGAGTCTTTGTTACGGACTGGAACGGTTATCTCTTTAACGTCATTAGCTTGATAACAAGCCGCTACAACTGTCAAATGTTGCTGTAGTAAATACGCCGCTAATTGCGCTAACGTCGAGTAACCAAAAAATAACGCCGGTGTTATCGCTACGCCAAAATGCTTGCTTAGGCTTCTTGCAAATTCAGCTAAGCTAATTGAGTCAAAACCTAAATTAGCTAAATTGGCTTTCATCTCAATACGTTGTGGTTCCAACAATAATTGCTTATGCACCAATGCTGTTAAATCGGCCAACACGCATTGCTCTAAGCTCAAACCTTTCATCTCTGGTTTTCTAACCGCTTCGGCGTTATTGGTATTACGCTGGATGGCGGTTGTGCGGCTTAAGCATTCAGGTAAACGTGCTAAGCGCTGGCTATCGGCTTTAAGCACTAAGCAATGGTTTTCGCGTTGGTTTAATAAACGCTCTAGCAACGCTAACGCTGTGTCGGTACTAAGCGCTTGTTGACCGCTGCTGGTTAGGTATAACTGCGTAGCGTCATCGCCAGATAAGCCAGTTTGTTGCCATAACGGCCATTTAATCGCTAACACGCGACCAGTGTAACCTAGCTCAGCGGACAATCTGGCGTAAGCGGTTTGAAAGCGATTCGCTAACGCATAATCACAAGAACCAAAATCGCCTAACACGGCCGATGACGAAGAAAAATACACCATGAAATCTAAGTCTCTAGCCGCGAAAAAGTCCGCTAATACCAATGTACCTTGAACCTTAGGCTTAGTCACCTCAGCAAATTGCTCTCGCGTCGTCGTCAACACGCTAGCATTACCGGATAACCCTGCACAATGCAGTACGCCTTGAATCAAGCCTAAGCGTTGTTCAGCAGCGTTTACCGCTGAGCGCATCGCCGCGTCGTCGCTGACATCGACGTTGAGATAATCAACGCTTGCGCCTAAACGACGTAACGAGGCTAACTGGCTGTTTAGCTCAGGCGTTAACGCACGGCGACCGGTTAAAATTAGCTTGGCTTGATAGGTTTTTACTAAATAGTCGGCAACTAAATAACCTAGCCCCCCTAAACCGCCGGTAATTAAATACACGCCACGCTGCTTAAAGGCAGTGCACGAGTCAGACGTTGGTTGGTAAGGTTTTAACACTGCGGTATAGCGTTGCTGCTGGCGATAAAGCACGCTACGCACAGCTAAAGTTTGGGATTCTTGCCATAACAACGGCAACCAATCAGCAAATGCAATGTTTGTTGGACTGGCTTGCAACACCACCGACACTGGCGTATCAGGTAACACCGTGGTCAACGAGCGTTCAAAACCTAACCACGACTCAACATGACATTGTTGTAACGCATGAGTACATGGCGCCGATAATAACACCCGACCCACAGTCACAGGCGAAGCGGCTAACGCTTGAATCAAAACAACTATTGTGTATGCATTGTCGATAAACTTAGGCTCTGCCCAAGGCCAACAATACCATAGCGCAAGATAAGACTGTTGTGGCAAATGCTTAAATAACGCTATTAATGCCGAGGGTTCTATAGCGCTTAAGCAATAAGTATTAGCGTCATTAGCCGCTTCTTCTAAACTGATAAAAATTGGCGTCACATTAGCGGCAACACGCGCTAACACCTGGCGAGTTTGTTGCCGTTGCTGAGCATTCGCGACCAAACATAAAACAAAGCCTGAATCAGTATTTATTAACTCATCGGTGTTGAATGGAGTAGCCTGCCAGCTTTCTTGATACAACGAAACCGAATAGTCTGCCGTTGTTGCTTGCACGTTAGCTTGGGCAGTTGGTAACCAATGCCGTTGCCGGGCAAATGGATACGTTGGTAAATGCAACCGCTTAGGTTTAACGTCTCCATAAAGCGCAGTCCAATCAATCGCCTTACCGGTTACCCAAGCTTTAGCGAGTAAATCTAAGCGTTTTTGCTGTAACCCTAAGGCAATCGCATGGTTATCGTCGTCGCTAAATGGCGTAGTCACTGAGCCACGCCAACACGCATCCGGTAACTGCCCATTACTAAACTGTTGTAGTTTGCGTAGAAGTTCTGATTGCGATGACACAATGAAATTTAAACGCTCACTCATTGCATCACGTCCGATGTGCAAAGTATAAGCAAGCGCCGGTAACACAACAGTGTGCTCAGTTAAATAATCCGCCAAGAGCTGTGCTTGTAATAGCAAGGCTGACTGCGTTTTTGCCGATAACACGATTAACACCGGCTCGTTAGTGTTCACAACAACATCGCTCTCTAGCCATTCGTCGATAATGACATGGGCATTAGAGCCGCCCACACCAAAGCCACTGACACCGGCACGTCTAGGTAAAATACGACTGTTAGCCTCAACACGCGGAGGCCACGCAACGGTATTCCTTACTAAATAAAACGGCGTACCGTCTAAACGCAAATACGGATTAGGCGTTTGTAAATGCGGATTTCCGGGTAGCGCTTTGTGTTTTAGCATCAGCAACACTTTAATAATGCCCGTCACGCCAGCGGCGGCTTCTAAATGGCCGATATTGGTTTTTACCGAACCTAGCCCGCAATACGGCTCGCCAGTGGCTACACCGGATTCAGCAAATGCGCTAATCAAAGCATTCACTTCTACCGGATCGCCTAGCTCTGTACCGGTACCATGCGCCTCGATATACGAAAGCGTCGCAGGGTCAATGCCGTAGCGTTGATAAGTGGCTAATAACAATTGCTTTTGTGCTTGACCATTCGGCGCTGTCGGTGACGATGCACGTCCACCATGATTTTCGCCGCTGGCGGTAATCACGCCATAAATCGCATCGCCATCGCTTAATGCTTGCGCCAGTGGTTTTAACCATAACGCCGCTACGCCTTCGCTACGCACATAACCGTTAGCGCGGCTATCAAACGTCATACAGCGCCCGTCCGGGCTTAACATACCCGCGCGGCTAGACGCTATGGTAATCCTAGGATGCGCTATCACATTGACACCACCGACTAGCGCCGATTCACATTGTCCGTGCCGTAGCGATTCCAACGCTCTATGTACAGCAATGAGTGAACTTGAACACGCCGTATCAATGGCTTCGCTAGGGCCTTTTAAATTCAGCAAATACGAGACGCGATTCGCCACCATAAACGGAAACGGCTCTATAGGCGTATCGATTAAACCCTCTTGTTTGGCCTGATTTAATAAGTCTTTGTAATCAGCCGTCGCGACACCGGCGAATACGCCAATCGTTTGACCAGATAGGCCACTTGGCGCATAACCGGCGTCTTCAATCGCTGCCCACACGGTTTCGATAAATAACCGACATTGCGGGTCCATCGCTAAGGCTTCTTTCGGGGTAATGCCAAAAAATTCGGCATCAAAACAATCTACATGGTCAATAAAACCACCCCATTTCACGCGGGTTTTGCCTTTTTGCTCATTCGGATCGCCGTAATAATCGCGCCAATCCCAGCGTGACAGAGGCACTTCGGTAATGGTATCAACACCATCACGCAACGCACGCCACAACTCGTCAGGCGTTGCGCAACCGGGGAAACGCCCGCTAATGCCTATGACGGCAATGGTATTGTTGTCTGTGTAGCACGAACGGTCTGGCTTGTTCTCGTTCCTACGCTCTGCGTGGGAATGCATAGAGGTGTTATCGAGAGACTGATCTGCATTCCCACGCAGGAGCGTCGGAACGAGATTGACACTACGGTCTGGCGTCGCGACATTTTTTGGCATCGCTCCCACGTTCTGCGTGGGAATGCCGACCTGCCCCGTTTGCGCTTCAGTAGGCACATCATGTACCCGTTTAACCGCCTCTGGATGTTTGCTTAATAAATAGTCTGCTAAACCTTGCAAATCGCTTAATTCAAAAAACAACGTTGGCATTAGCGTCAACTGGTACGCTTGGTTTAACGCATTAGCAAGTTGTGTGAAACTAATCGAATCAAAACCGTAATCGGATAGCTCAGCGTCTAAACTGACTCGTTCCGGTTGCATTTTTTGCACGGTAGCGACGATATTAATCAAGGCATTCGCTAAAGCCTGTTGTTGTTGCGTATCGCTCGCGGCAGACGTAGAAAGCTCTGTCATCATTGGCAAGCTATAGCGATAATTCAGCAAGCGCTGTTGAATTTTCGTGGAATCACCGTAAGCAACCAGTAGATTAGCATCATCGCTGTTTAACACCGCATAAAACGCCTTCAGCCCTTCTGAACTTGGCATAGCGGTCATACCCGTCGCGTCGCGCATCAGTAGTTGATTTTGCTCCGCCATTTGCATACCGCCGTCTTGCCATAACGGCCAGTTAATACTCACCGTTTTGCCGAGTGCTAAGCCTTGTTGTACGCGTTGACTTCTTTGCCGGGCAAAACTGTCTAAAAACGCATTCGCCGCCGCATAATCGGCTTGACCAGGATTGCCTAAACAACCCGCAAGCGAAGAAAACAACACGAAAAAATCTAATGGCGTATCGGCTAAGGCTTGTTCTAAGGCCAATACACCGTTAATTTTAGGCCGCCAAACTTGCTCGGCATCGCTTAGCGCTTTATGTGCTAAATACGCATCGGCAATAACGCCTGCGCTATGAATCACCCCGTCTAGCCGACCATAGCGTTGTTTAATTTCAGCGATTAACCTGGTTAACGCGGCTATGTCGCTGCAATCCACCGGGTAATAACTCAACTCAGCACCGTTAGCCTGTAACGCGCTTAATGCTTGTTTTTTAGCGATAGACAACTGCGAACGACCGATTAACACCAACTTAGCTTGATACGTTTGTGCTAAGTCTTGCGCGATTAACCAACCAATTCCACCTAAACCACCCGTGATTAGCACCACGCTGTGGGCTTTCGGCAACTGCTCCTGCGTTGCCCTACTACACGCCATCCGTGGCGCTATTGGCAAACCGGCTGTCGCAGGACTAGGCAGGTCAATCGCTTCAAAACCTGATACAGAACGCTGGCCTAACTCGTTAAAGCTGATTTCTATATCAGCCGTCATGGCATTGAGTTCGTCTTGTACTAAACCGATTAGCCGCGAGATTGATAACTTAGGCGAATAAACAATGACTTTGGCTAAGACTCTGACCTGCTCTAAATTAGCCGTTTTTAACAAGCCAGATAAAGCCTGAGCGGTTAAATCATTAGGCTCAGCGCTTAACACGATAATAGGTTGTAAACCCTGTGGCGGCTGTTGTACCAATTGTTTTAGCGTTTGTAAGCAAGTGCTTAATGCGTGGTCAATATCCGTGCTAAGTAAGTGACACTGTGCATTAGGCCAGGTTGTTTCTAGTGCGGTGAGTAATACTGGGTTGTTAGTTGAGATGAAAATTGGAGATAATTGTTGGGTTACGCTATCGCTAACCCAACCTACGTCACTACCTCCATGCGTCCATGCAGTCGTAACCCAACCTAGCTCAGCAACTTTATCGACCCGACGTGCATAACACAACGCTAATGTGCTAGCTGCGCCAAATACCAACGTCAAGCCTTTGGCTGATAAGACGATACGCCCTAAGCTATCGGTTATATCGAAATCGCATGTTTTTAAACGTGACGCCGAACTCGCATCATGTAAACGAATATGAGCATAGGCAGGCGTTGGTAAATTATCATAAATGACCAGATGCTCTAGGCTCATAGGCATAGGCAACTCGGCTTGCCCTTGTTCGGTCAGTGTTAACACAACACACGCAACGATAGCCCCGTTTAACAAGCTAATCGGCATAGCGTCTAAATCATGCTGTATTAGTTCAGGTGCTAAAGTCAGTAACGCCAATGCTTCTTGGTCGCCATGAGCCAACGCCTGTATAGTTAATAAACGCTCACCATGACTGTGTTGCATCATGCGGTCGCAGTCCATACGCGTTAACGTGTGCGGACAGCGTTGTCTTATCGCTGTTAAATCAACTGCGTCATTATTTTGATTTAAATCCGAAGCGCAAAAACCTTGGCAATACACTAAGGCTTCATCACCTTCCAACGCCAGACTAAAGCGTAACCCCTCCGCATCTTGATAAAAGCGCAATAGCGTTTCAGCATTGGCAGCAGTTAGCTGTAAATAACGCGGCCAAACAATTTGCTTAAGCGCATTAAACGCCCGTTCTGGACTATGCCTTTGCGCTGTCGAGATAATATGTTCTAGCAACACAGCCACTGGCAAAATCTTATTATGTTCTTGTAAATAATAGGCTTGCTCAGACCAGCGCTGAAGGTAAACAGCTTGTGCCGCAGGTTGACCATTAGCCAGTACACCCGGCTTGGTTTGGACTGCCCTAGACACCAAACCGGTTAAGATCACGCACACCTGCCCTAACGCATCCGTTAATACAATATCTAGGGTGTCCTCCGCATTGAGCCTAAGCCAAGCCCAAGCATTCGGCCCCGAACAGGCTTGATAAACCACAACCTCATCTAAGGTAAAGGGCATTAAGCTATGCTCTGTTTCGGGGCGTGTTAAGCCTAATGCCAGCGTCGCTTGTAGTGCCGCATCTAATAAAGCCGGATGCAAGTCGTAGCTATCATCACATTCAGGCAAGCGCAATTCAGCTAAAACTTCGTGGTCACCGATATAAAGCTTGCTCAGCGCTCGCATGACGCCGCTATGGCTTATCCCCGCACGAGCAAATGCGTAATAGCATTGCTCAGGCGTTACGAGCTGTTCATCTAGGGTTTGGCGTAGCGCATCTAGCGCCAATGCCGCTACAACAGGCTTAGCAATAAGAGCTAAACCGCCTTGACAATGTAAGGTCGTGTTAGTGGCGTGTTCTACGCTGACGATTTCAAAATGAATACGCTCTTGCTGAGTTTGCAAACGGACGTGTAACTCGTCAGCCGAAACGCCGTATTGCCAAGGCGTTAACCATACAATCTGCGACAGCTTCACTGCGTGTTGGTCGCTATGGGACAACGTCTGCTTAGCCGCAGCCACTGCCATCGCTAAATACACGACACCCGGCAACACTTTTTGACCTTGCACAACATGACCGCTTAAGAAAAATTCGTTACCGGTAAATTGGCTACGATACGCATGTTGTGCCAACGTTGAAATATTGCTATGTACTAATGGGTGTAACTGTGTCGGTAAGCTCGCCTGAGCTAGCGGCGTTTCCGGTTTCCAATAATGTTCTTTAGCAAACGGATAACTAGGTAAATGCAGGCGATTAGGCTTTTCCGCTGGATAATTACTTAACCAATCGATTTCAGCCCCATTCACCCATGCTGCTGCTAAGTGTTCTAAACTAGCTGACGTGCTAAGCGACGGGCGTGCGCGTTTTAACGCTTTCGCCGATACCTGACCGTACCAACACTGTTCAGGGCTTTGTTGTTGCACAAACTGTGTTAGACGCTCTCGCACTGCTGCAACACTGTTAACAACAAACGCGACTCTATGCGTCATCGCTTCTCGGCCTAATTGCAGCGTATAAGCTAACTCCCTCAAATTAACCGCTTGTTCACGCATTAAAAAACTTAACAGTTGTTGGCAATGCTCATGCAAACGCTCATCGTTTTTGGCTGATAATACGATGACAACCGGCAAGGCCTGGGGGATACTTGACGAGGATGTTGGCAGCAGGGATGCTGCCATCAAGCCCTCAGGGATGAGTTCACGGCGACCTCGGCAAGCATCCTCCAGGTCTTGTCCAGCCTGCCGGGATGTAGCGTATTCCGCAATGACTAAATGCGCATTCGTACCGCTATGCCCAAACGAATTTAATGCCGCCATTAACGGCTGGCCGTTTGAACGCTGCCAAGCTTGTAAGCGCGTAGCAGGATAAAATGGCGACTGCTCAAATTCGATTAACGGATTGAGTGACTTAAAATGTGGCATAGCCGGCAGCGTCCGGTGTTTTAACGATAACAACACTTTTATCAAACCCAGCACCGCAGCACTGGCGGTGCTATGACCAATATTGGCTTTCGCGCTACCTACTGCGCAGTAGTTAGTTTTATCGGTAAAGTGTTTAAACGCCGCCACTAAGGCATTGGCTTCTACTGGGTCGCCTAAGCGTGTGCCGGTACCATGCGCTTCGATATAACTAATCTGTTCAGGGTTAATGCCAAAACGCTTATAAGTATCGATGATTAATGCCTGTTGCGCGCTACCGCTAGGTGCGGTAATGCCATTGCTAGCCCCATCTTGATTAATGCCAGACGCTTTGATAACGCCATAAATCGGGTCGTTATCGGCTGTCGCATCGCGTAAACGTTTTAACACCACCATGCCTACGCCTTCTGACATCGCCATGCCATCCGCATCAGCATCAAAACTACGGCACCGGCCTGAATGCGCTAGCATATCGGTTTGCGATAAACCAATTAACGGCGTTGGTCCCATAACCGCAAACACACCACCGCCTAACGCTAAATCGGTTTCACCTCGACGCAGGCTTTCACAGGCTAAATGCAACGCCACGCCGGAGGACGAGCAACCGGTATTCACGACAAACGCCGAGCCTTGTAAATTAAGAAAATACGATAAGCGCGAAGCAATAATTGCTTCCGACGCTCCAGTAAAAGTCTCATGCACATAGCCAGTCGGTTCAGCACCGACAAATACGCCAGTGCGCGAGCCCGCTAAGGTTTTAGGGTTAATCCCGGCATCTTCTAAGCTTTTCCAGCTTTCTTGCAGGATTAAACGCTGATGCGGGTTCATGGACTCCGCTTCACGCGGCGAAATACTGAAAAATAACGGGTCAAAACAATCGCGAGCCGTTAATACCCCACCCCAACGACAATAGCTTTTACCCGGTTGTTTAACCGGACTGAACTGTTCAGGTTTTAAATAATGCGCGGGTAATTCGCTAACCGAATCAACGCCATTGAATAGATTTTGCCAAAATTGCTCGGCAGTCTCAGCGCCAGGGCATTGGCAGGATAAACCAATCACGGCAATATCGTCGTCACAGTAGGCGTTAACAACCTCTTCACTTAATGTCTGTTGAGGCCTAGGCTCAAAGGTAGGCATAGCGTACCCTACTTCTTTGTGACTTGATGCTTGTTGGGGTGTAGGGTACGCTGTGCCTACCATACCTTGCTCAACAATATAGTTGCTTAAACGCGTGACAGTGGTGTAATCGAATAACACAGTGGTATTTAACTGAATGTTTAAGGTGTCTTTAATTTGCTGAATCAGCGACACGCCTAAAATCGAATCAACGCCGTAATCAGAAAACGCTTGCTCGGTATCTATCACATCCGCATCTACACCTAAAGCCGATGCTAAACATTGCATGACGCATTGCTCAACATACTCAGCCACCGAACCATTAGGCATAGGTTGCACAGAATGCGGTTGTGAAACCAAAGGCTGCACCGGTTCAGACTCGTTCCCACGCTCTACGTGGGAATGCATATTTTGCGACTGTACGCATTGATGCGCTGAGTTTTGCCTGATTAAGCCATTACTTTCAGCGATAATGATTTGATGGCCTAAGGCATGATGGCTAGCGACTGGAAAGTGCACCGACGCAAACCCTTCGCTATACAATAACTGCTGCCAACGCTCAGGATATAAGCCAGGACTGCCAGGGATGCGTAACACCTCATCTTCAGCTAACGACCAACCATCGATTAAACCGAATAATACCGAAGCAAAAATCGTTTTATCGCTAATATCGTTAACGATTAATAAACCGTTAGGTGCTAACACAGCTTGCGCATTGCGTAAGGTGTTACGCATATTACTAGTAGCATGTAACACGTTGGTCGCTAACACCAGATCGTAACAACCTAGCTCAATGCCTTGCTGAGCGGGGCTTTGTTCGACATTAAACACTTGGTAGCGTAAAAACGGATAACGGTTTTGGTAGCGTTGTCGGGCATGAATAAAAAACGATTGCGATAAATCGCTATAACAATAGTCAGCAACAGCGTGTTGTACGGCGCTTAATGCTGGTAATACCGTTGATGTTGTTGCCCCGGTACCTGCCCCTATTTCTAACAGTCTAATTTGCGCATCCGGTTGTTGCTGTAAACGTTCGCGGATAAAGCCCACGACGACATCAGCCATCACCTGATTGAAAAAATCGCAAATCGGATTGTTTTTATATAAGCCTTCGATTTTGTCCATTGCGCCATTGGGAAACAAAATATCGGTGACTAATACCGTACCACGCAAAATAGCTGGTAACTGGCTTAAACAATCGCTGACTAATACGGCTAATGTCCGCATTTCGGGTTGGGCTAATAATTCGGCTTGCTGAGTTTGCCAGTGTTGCCATACCGTGGCACGGTTTAAGCTCGCATAGTCTGGATTTAACCTAAATAAACCATGCTCAGCTAACACATAACCGTATTCAGCCAGTAGCGCAAAACTTTCCAACCACCAGCGCTTAAATTTGGCTAAGACCTGCGCTTGGCCCATTAAAACCTCAGCGCTTACTGCCTGGTCGGTGAATTGCTCGGCCAATAATGCCTTTAACTCAACAAATAACAAGCGCACTAGCCATTGATTTAAACTATCGCTATGACAGTTTTGGCTAGGCGCTGGCGTACTAGGCTGATACGCATCTAGCAGCGCTAAGCAAGACGCAAACTGCGGTTTAACATAAACACTGTCTGCGCTTAAATTGATACGCTCTATGAATTCCGGCTTAGTCGTATGCGACACAGCTAACTGCATCAGTGGTAATTGCATGAGCAAATCTAATGCATAGTGTCCTTGCTCAGCGCTAATAGGCTTAACACCGCGTAGGTTTACCAATTCTTTTAACGCGTCAGTAATGCGGCTACCACCGCCTTCAGCCCAATAGCCCCAATTGACGACTTTAATCGGCCAACCTTGACGCTCTAATTTAAGCGCTAACGCATCCATA
>CAWUNX010000039.1:0-15005 GCA_963923905.1 uncultured Methylocucumis sp. | reverse complement strand
TTTCGCTTTTTGGGGACTATTTTATTTTGTTAAGAGATTTTTGAACACCTACTTAAGCAAGTAGTTTGCGCGTTTTTTCGCGTGACCGCCTGATATAAATGTCGGCTACCAGCTTAAGTAGGGACAGGACATTCAGAGCGCAGGACGCCATACATACATCCCTGTAGGCTTGATGGCAGCATCCCTGCTGCCAACACCTGAAGCCACAAGGATGTGGTGAATGCAGAAAACGCCGGGAGCAGTTTTCTGTCTCTCTGAACGCCCTGTCCCTACTTAGGATTGTCCCGTCTAAAGTGCATAGCCTAAATGTCGTTGTACTAAGCGCCGCGATTGCTTAGCAACAATATGATATAATGCCGCCAAGCAGTTGAATTCATATTATTTTCCGTCGCATCAAGGATCGTTTTTACGAATGAAATTTTTAATCAACCGAGAAGAAATCTTATCCCCGTTACAACAAATTGTCGGTGTTATTGAAAGGCGGCAAACCATGCCTATTTTGGCTAATGTGTTAATCGTCGTCGAGGACAACACCCTTGTGTTAACAGGTACGGATTTAGAGATTCAAATTATCGCTAAGATACCGCTTAAATCATCTGCAACCTCGGGCGCAATTACTGTTCCTGCCAAAAAACTATTGGATATTTGTCGTTTATTAACCGCAGGCTCTGAGATTAAATTCGAAGTACAACAAAACAAAGTCAAAATACTGGCTAATCGTAGCCGGTTTTCGTTAAGCAGTTTACCAGCACAAAATTACCCTGAGTTTGCCGAATCTCAATACGAGCATGAGTTTGAAATTAATGCTGGCACATTTAAGAAAGGCTTAGATAAAACAATTTTTTGCATGGCTAATCAAGATGTGCGCTATTACTTAAATGGCACATTTTTAAATATTTCCAATGATTTGATTAAGCTGGTTGCCTCTGATGGCCATAGACTTGCTGTCTTTGAAGATCACACATATAGCCCTACCGGTGTTGAAGCAAGAATTATCTTGCCTAGAAAAGGGGTGATTGAGTTGAATCGAATTTTGGATGATCCTGAGCAAGTTTTACAGATTAAATTTTCCAGCAATCATATCCAGGTGACTTATTCGGATGACTTACGCGTGTTGATTTTTTCCGCTAAGTTGGTGGATTCTAAATATCCTGATTTTAATAAAGTCTTTAATCAAGAATTTCTTGAGCCTATCGTGATACAAAAACAACTGCTTAAAGAGGCTTTAACGCGGGTTGCCGTTTTAGCCAACGAAAAGTATAAAGGTATTACTTTAGATATTGATAACAGCTTAAAAATTAGTACCCATAACCCTGAGCATGAAGAAGCCGAAGAAGAGTTATCGATAGAATATTCTGGCAGTGCCTTATCCATCTCATTCAATGTGCAATACATTTTAGACGCGATAGCTAATATCGACACCGAGCAAGCTGTGCTAAACATTGCACAAAACTTAAGCAGTTGCATTATCGTAGAACCGGGGCAATCGGCTTATAAATTTATCGTTATGCCGATGAAGTTATAAAGCAATGAGTTTCATCAAGCTCGATATTCATCATGTTAGAAATATTCAACACATAACGCTGACCCCTTGCCCCGGCATTAATATTATCTTAGGTGAAAATGCGAGCGGAAAAAGCTCATTATTAGAAGCCATTTTTATTTTAGGCCGGGCCAAATCATTTCGTACGCCTTCGATTAAATCGGTTATCCAGCAACAACACAGTCAAATCATCGTGACGGGGCAAACCCAGCAGCCTGACGGTCGAATACAACAGATAGGCATTC
This sequence comes from uncultured Methylocucumis sp., assembly GCA_963923905.1. Taxonomy (GTDB): domain Bacteria; phylum Pseudomonadota; class Gammaproteobacteria; order Methylococcales; family Methylomonadaceae; genus Methylovulum. Next base: position 13,217 of record CAWUNX010000039.1, on the reverse strand, counting down.
AGCTAGACGGCAAAACCATTGAAATTCGGATTAATCAACAATCCGGGCAAACGCGCTCCGATTTAGCCTACGCTTTACCCTTGCAATTTATCCAACCTAAAAGCTACGAATTACTCGATGGCAGCGCCAAATTTCGGCGCGAGTTTTTAGATTGGGGCGTTTTTAATGATACCCCCCGGTTTTTACCTGCTTGGCGCAATTATAAAAAAGCCTTAATGCAACGTAATTTTGTGCTAAAAACCAAACGTATCGAGCAATTAGCAGTATGGAATAAAGAACTGATTAACTACGGTCAATTAGTCAATCAATACCGCATGGAGTATTTGGCAAAATTCATCCCAGCATTCAACAGTATTATTCATTGCTTTGTTGAGCTTGCCTCATTACATATCGGTTTTTATACCGGCTGGGACGCTGATAAATCCTTTGAACAAGTGCTAACTGACGATTTAGAAAAAGATTTACGTTACGGCCATACCCATAGTGGCCCACATCGCGCCGATTTAATCGTAACGATAAATAATATCTTAGCCAAAGATTTTGTCTCCCGAGGACAATTAAAGCTGCTGGTTTTAAGTTTAAAATTGACTCAAATCCAGCTACTTGCTTCTGAACATCATAATGCTGCTTGCATATTAATCGATGATTTTGCAGCCGAATTAGATGTTAACAATCGCGTAAAAGTCCTAAATTTTCTATCTTCCCTCGCTTGTCAGGTGTTTGTGACGGCTACGGATATGGCGGATTTCGGCACATTTAATCAACTTGAGCACTGCAAAATGTTCCACGTGGAACATGGTCAGCTCAAGGCGATAAATTAAAATGGTTTCACGTGGAACATATTACAAGAGAAAAAACAAATGAGTGAAAAAGACAACCAGTACGACAGTTCAAGTATTCAAGTTTTGAAAGGGTTAGACGCCGTAAGAAAACGCCCTGGTATGTATATAGGCGATACTGACGATGGCTCGGGCTTACATCACATGGTGTTTGAGGTCGTTGATAACTCGATTGACGAAGCATTAGCAGGTTATTGCAGCGAAGTTAAAGTCATTATTCATACGAATGGCTCGGTCACCGTTGCTGACGATGGTCGCGGTATTCCCGTCGATATTCACGAGGAAGAAGGCCGTTCCGCTGCTGAAGTGATTATGACGGTATTACATGCCGGTGGTAAGTTCGATGATAATGCTTATAAAGTATCGGGCGGTTTGCATGGTGTTGGTGTTTCTGTGGTTAACGCGTTGTCAGAAGAATTAAATTTAGAAATTAAAAAGAACGGCCAACTTTATAAGCAAAAATATGTATTAGGTGAGCCGGTTGCGCCTTTAGCAGCCGTAGGCGAAGCAAGCGGTAGTGGTACGCTAATTAATTTTAGGCCAAGCCCGAATACTTTTAGTGATGTAGAGTTTCATTATGAAATATTGGCTAAGCGTTTGCGTGAGTTATCGTTCTTGAATTCAGGTGTGAGAATCAGCTTAGAAGACGAAAGAATCGATAAAAAAGACGTGTTTGAATTTGAAGGTGGTATTAGTGCGTTTGTCGAGCATTTGAATAAGAACAAACAACCGTTATTCCCAGAAGTGTTTTATTTTAAAACCGAAAAAGAAGGTATTACGGTAGAAGTCGCGATGCAATGGAATGACTCGTATCAAGAAAATGTGTTTTGCTACACCAATAATATTCCGCAACGAGATGGCGGCAGTCATTTAGCGGGCTTTAGAGGTGCTTTAACACGCACGGTTAATAACTACATTGAGTCTAGTGGCTTAGCAAAAAAAGAAAAAGTAGCGACGACCGGTGACGACGCCAGAGAAGGCTTAACCGCTGTATTATCGGTTAAAGTACCCGACCCAAAATTTTCATCACAAACCAAAGATAAATTAGTCTCATCCGAAGTAAAGCCTATCGTTGAGTCGGCAATGAATGAAAAACTGCAAGAGTTTTTATTAGAAAAGCCGCAAATTGCTAAAACCATCGCCGGAAAAATTATCGATGCTGCCCGAGCTAGAGAAGCCGCACGCAAAGCCCGCGAAATGACGCGCAGAAAAACAACACTAGATATTGCGGGCTTACCCGGCAAACTCGCCGATTGCCAAGAAAAAGACCCCGCGTTATCAGAATTATTTTTAGTGGAAGGGGATTCAGCCGGAGGTTCGGCTAAGCAAGGTCGCGATAGAAAAACTCAGGCTATTCTGCCTTTAAAAGGTAAAATCTTAAACGTAGAAAAAGCCCGTTTCGACAAAATGCTATCGTCAGAAGAAGTCGGAACCTTAATTACCGCTTTAGGCTGTGGCATAGGCAAAGACGAATACAACATCGAAAAACTGCGTTATCACCGCATTATTATCATGACCGATGCTGATGTAGACGGCTCGCATATCCGAACGTTATTACTGACCTTCTTTTACCGACAATTACCCGAGATTGTTGAGAAAGGCTATATTTATATTGCGCAACCACCACTTTATAAAGTGAAAAAAGGCAAACAAGAGCATTATGTCAAAGACGATATAGGCTTAAATGAATATTTAATTCAAATGGCCTTAGATAAAGCCTTGCTATTTACCGATGAAAATACCCCGCCGATACAAGGCCCTGGCTTAGAAAAACTCGCTAAAGAATATACTAAAGTTAAAGTGATTAACGAGCGCTTACATAGACGTTATGACGAAGAAGTACTAGAGCAATTAACCTTAACCCCGGTATTAACCGATGAGCTCAAGCAAGACCTTGAGCTATTAACCGCTTGGCTTAATCACTTTAGCCAACTGCTTAATACCAGATTTAAAGCTGGCTTTTATGAAGTGCAGTTGGACTATCAACATAGTAATGAGTTTTCGCTTACGATTACCAAACGCTTGCATAGCGTAGAAAAAATTATCGTCATACCTTCAGGCTTTTTTAACAGCAGCGACTATAAACAAATTGCTTACTACGTCGAACAAACCTTAGATATGTTTAGTGAGCAGGCCTATATTCAAATGGGCGAAAAACAACAGCCGATAAGTAATTTTACCGAAGCGTTTGACTGGATGATGAAAGAAACCAAGAAGGGCCAACACATTCAGCGCTATAAAGGTTTAGGTGAAATGAATCCTGAGCAATTATGGGAAACCACATTAGATGCGAATAATCGACGCTTACTGCAAGTGAAAATTGAAGACGCGATTGCCGCAGATGAAATCTTTACTACACTAATGGGCGATGTCGTTGAGCCTAGACGCGACTTTATTGTCAAAAACGCCTTAGATGTAACCAACCTGGATGTCTAATTATGCTGACTTACCCTACGATTGACCCGGTCGCACTGGCTATTGGTCCGTTAAAAATTCATTGGTATGGACTCATGTACTTAATCGGTTTTATCGCCGTTTTTGTGCTAGGTCGAAAAAGTGCGCAACAACCTTGGTCGCCGATTAAGCCTGAAGCCATAGAGGACATGGTAACCGTAGGTGCTTTAGGCGTGATTTTAGGTGGCAGAATCGGTTATATCTTGTTTTATAAGTTTGCCGATTTTATCCACGACCCGCTGATGCTGTTGAAAATCTGGGAGGGTGGTATGTCGTTTCATGGCGGCATGTTAGGTGTGTTTGTCGCGATGTGGTTATTTGGCAAAAAACATGGTTGTAGCGTATTGCAACTCACCGACATTATTGCACCGTTAGCGCCTATCGGCTTAGGGGCGGGTAGGATAGGCAATTTCATTAACGCAGAATTATGGGGACGACCAACTGATGTACCGTGGGCGATGATATTTCCAACAGGAGGCCCTGAACCCAGACATCCTTCGCAGCTTTACGAAGCGGTGTTAGAAGGATTAGTCTTATTCCTCATTATGCAATGGTATGCCAGGAAACAACGGCCGGTTATGGCTGTTACGGCATTAGCAGTGTTGTTATACGGCTGTTTTCGTTTCTTTGTCGAATTCTTTCGTATGCCCGACGCACATTTAGGCTTTATTGCCTTAGATTGGCTCACTATGGGGCAATTATTATCGCTACCTATGATTCTTATTGGCGGCTTCATGCTGGTTTGGGCTTATCGCCAAAACCATAACGCTTAAATCTTGCACCAGGAGTATTTATCATGAATCACACCTTACGCACCAGGCTCTCTGCCCTGATACTCGTGACCGGTTATAGCCTAGCGACACCTAGTCTAGCCGCTGATAATACCGATGCGTTCCAAGGTCTTTGGGTAGGCACAGACCCTAGTGATGGCGGTTTGCAAACCTGGTCCATTGCGGCTAACAATCAAGACGGTTATCAAGTACGACTGAGCGATACCTATTTAAGAGCTTGTGCCGGTAATCGCGGTACCGTGTTAGGTACAGGCAATGTGGACAGCAATGGTTATTTAGTTGCAGATTTAATCATTCAATGCTTAGTTAATCCCACGAATGAAACGTATATGGCGCCTATTGAGCTTAGTTTTACCTTTAAGCCGCATAAGAATGGCTATTTAGAGGGCAGTACCGCATCTAGCGTCACACAGCTGCCTACCACATTATTTAAAAACGGCGCAACTTCCTCAGAACTTGAAGGTGTGTGGTCGGGTACCGATCCAGATGACGGTGGCTTACAAACCTGGAGCATTGTGCGCAAAGGCAAACACTATCAGGTTCGGGTTAGTGACACGTATTTAAGAACGTGTAACGGTAATCGCGGCAGCATATTAGGCCAAGGCACATTAGATGACAACGCGCAACTAAATGCACAAGTCAATGTGCAATGCTATAGCAACCCAACCAATGAAACTTACCAAAAACCGGTGGCGCTCAATTTTAGTTTTAAATGGCATGAACAAGGCTATTTAGAAGCCAGCACTCGCTCAGGTGTGACTCAACACAAAACTACGTTGTTTAAAATAGCTAATAGAACTAACTTCTAAGAACAGCTTTTTATATTAAACAAGACATGCGAAAACATATTGTGGTTTCCAGATTCACAATTGATAAAACTGTCGTTAATGAGTTTCTTACTCCAATAAAACCATTAATGTTATAACTTAATAAACAACCTTAGTAGTGGCAAGCCTTTAAATCCAAGCAATGATGGACAAAATCTGGCAACCAGGTAAAATTGCCCACCAAAATTGACTTTAATCCCAGTGAAACAATATCTTGATGGCAACAATAACCGTATTGAATGGACCTAACTTAAATTTGCTAGGGCTACGAGAACCTAATCATTACGGCAATAAAACCTTGGCCGACATTCAAACATTATTGGAAAATCAAGCCCAGCACTTGCAACATAAATTATCTTTCTATCAACGCAATGCCGAACATGAACTCGTTGAGTTAATTCACCAAGCTTATTTTGAAAAGACCGATTTTATCATTATCAATCCCGCAGCATTTACCCATACCAGTATTACGTTGCGCGATGCCTTATCAGCGACAAAAATTCCATTTATTGAAGTTCATTTATCGAATGTGTATGCGCGTGAACCCTTTAGAAAACTGTCTTATTTCTCAGATATTGCCCAAGGCGTTATTTGCGGATTAGGCGCAACCGGATACGAACTGGCTTTATTAGCCGCCCATCAGATTTTAGCCGAGAGACACTAACCCCATGGAAATTAGAAAAATAAAAAAATTAATACAACTTATTGAAGCGTCAGGCATTGCCGAATTAGAAATTAAAGAAGGCGAAGAAAGCGTTCGTATTAGCCGTTATTCCAGCGTAGCCCCCGCTGCACCGGTTTATATGTCAGCGCCGACAGCACCTGCGGTGGTTTCAGTTAGTTCGTTAGCGTTGTCAGACTCAATTGAAGAACCGGTTGTTACTGGGCATATTGTAAAATCACCTATGGTTGGTACGTTTTACCGCTCTGCTTCGCCTGGCTCTAAATCATTTGTTGAAATAGGCCAAAGCGTACAGGCGGGCGATACCTTGTGTATTATTGAAGCAATGAAAATCTTAAACCAAATCGAAGCCGATAAATCCGGTGTGATTAAACAAATTCTGGTTGAAAACGCTGAACCTGTCGAATATGGTCAGCCTTTATTCGTGATTGAATAATCCTACGAGGTAGACATGTTCGACAAAATACTCATTGCCAATCGCGGTGAAATTGCGTTACGCATCTTGCGTGCGTGTAGAGAATTAGGTGTAAAAGTCGTTGCCGTGCATTCTGAAGCCGACAGAGATTTAAAGCATGTGCGCTTAGCAGACGAATCGGTCTGTATAGGCCCGGCTGCATCCGCCGATAGTTATCTTAATATTCCCGCTATTATCAGCGCAGCCGAAGTCACCGATGCTGAGGCTATTCATCCAGGTTACGGTTTTTTATCGGAAAATGCTGATTTTGCTGAAAAAGTCAAACAAAGTGGCTTTCTATTTATAGGTCCTAATGCTGACACGATACGCATGATGGGCGATAAAATTTCCGCTAAAAATGCCATGTTAGCGGCAGGTATCCCTTGTGTGCCTGGCGATAATGACCCCTTAACCGATGATAATAAAAAGAATTTAAAACTCGCGCAAAAAATAGGCTATCCCGTCATTATTAAAGCTGCTGGCGGCGGTGGCGGTCGTGGTATGCGCACGGTACATACTGAAGCAGCATTACTTAACGCCATTACTATGACTAAAGCAGAAGCTGCTACTGCATTTGGTAATGCAACGGTTTATATGGAGAAATTCCTAGAAGACCCGCGTCATATTGAAATTCAAGTTATGGCGGATGGGCATGGCAACGCGATTCATTTAGGCGAGCGCGATTGCTCTATGCAGCGTCGGCATCAAAAAGTTGTTGAAGAAGCACCTGCACCGGGTATTACTGAAGAACAGCGCCGCTACATTGGTGAGCGTTGCGCAAAGGCGTGTATAGAAATTGGCTATTTAGGCGCAGGTACCTTTGAATTTTTATACGAAAAAGGCGAGTTTTATTTCATTGAAATGAATACCCGCGTACAAGTTGAACATCCTGTTACCGAGATGGTGACCGGATTTGATATTGTTAAAGAACAATTACGCGTGGCATCGGGTGAAAAGCTGTCGATTACTCAGGAGCAAGTCGTCATAAAAGGTCATGCTATAGAATGCCGTTTAAATGCCGAAGATCCGCGCACATTTATGCCGTGCCCAGGTGTCATCGAGCAATTCCACATGCCAGGTGGGCCTGGCATCCGTTGTGAGACTCATATTTATAACGGTTATAAAGTTCCGCCTTATTATGACTCCATGATAGGTAAACTGATTGCTCATGGTGAAACCCGCGCTAGCGCAATTGCCAGAATGAATACTGCGTTAAATGAAATTATTATTGATGGCATTAAAACGAATATTCCTTTGCAGCAAGACATTATGAACGACAGCGCATTTGCCGCTGGCGGTCAAAATATCCACTATTTAGAAAAAAAACTGGGTATTTATTAATGCGTAGCGCCGGAGTACACCGGCGCGATATTTTCATTTTGCTATTTTCTTGACACATGCCTTGGCAACAAATTTCAGTGACCACAGAAGAACAGTTAGCACCGGATTTATCGGAGCTATTCAGCCAATTAGGTGCTTTATCGGTCACTTATATGGATGCAGAAGACCAGCCTATCTATGAACCTGACGTCGGTGAAATCAAAATTTGGCATAACACGCAAGTAATAGCTCTTTATGAAGCGGATGTCGATATAGCCGCTATTAAACGTTCTGTGCAACGCACTTTTGCGGAGGAAACCTTATCGGCCTGGCAGGTTGAAGACATTGAAGACCAAGCTTGGGAACGTGCATGGATGCAGTATTATCACCCCATGAAGTTTGGCGCAACGCTATGGGTTTGCCCTACGGGTCAAGAATATCAAGAACCTGGTACAGTGTGTTTAACCATGGATCCAGGATTGGCATTTGGCACCGGAACTCATCCTACGACGGCATTGTGCTTAGAATGGCTAGCTGAACATGACTTAACCGATAAAACAGTGATTGATTACGGCTGTGGCTCAGGTATTCTCGCCGTTGCTGCAATATTATTAGGTGCAAAACACGCTTATGCACTTGACATCGATCCACAAGCGTTAACCGCCAGTGCAGATAATGCTCTGAAGAATAATGTGCAAAACCATATAACCTGTGTGTTTCCAGGGCAGTTAAACAACATCACCGCCGATATTGTTATTGCCAATATCCTCGCTAAGCCACTGATTGAATTATCAGAAACTGTATTGAGTTTGCTCAAGCCGGGTGGCGATTTAATCTTATCGGGAATTCTCAATGAACAAGCCGATATAGTCAAAGACGCTTACCATGAGCAAATACACTTTAATCCCGTAACCAGCCAAGAAGATTGGATGCGTTTAGATGGAGTTAAAAAAATCCATCATGTACACCCGTTGCCCTAATTGCCACCAGCTACAAACAGTTAGCGCCGAGCAGTTAAGTCAAACTCGGGCTTTACTGTATTGTCGACACTGTGAAATTAAATTCGATGCATTAGAACTGCTATCGGAAACACCTGATGAAGCAGCAAGACTAAACTGGTTAAAAGCACACAATACAGATTTACCTTGGGACAAGCCTAAAAGCCGTTATTGGTCAATCGGCGTGTTTATTGCTTCAACTTTATTAATCGCGCAAGGCTTTTATTTTGAATCGACTAGACTCTTACAGAATAGTTATGTTCGACCAACAATAGAATGGGCGTGTATACAGCTAAACTGTATATTGCCCCGTTATAACAATACAGCTGAACTCGTTGTGAATTCAGAAGTTACTCAGCCAGATGAACATTTTTTATTGACTGTGCAACTCACTAATCATGCCGCGTTCGCGCAAGACTATCCGTTATTAAAACTCAAATTTATGGATTACAACGGCAACCCATTTGCACAACGGCTACTGTCAGCTCGCGACTATGCACCGAATGCGACCAGCACCGTGTTAGCGCCAGGTGCATCTGTTGTGCTATCACTCGCAATTGCCCGCCCTGCTAATAAATTGGGCGGTTATACCTTGGATGTTCAAAGTTAATGGCATATCCTGAACTTTATCTGAAAAAAAACGAAGACTTACGCATACGCAAAGGGCATTGCTGGGTTTTCAGCAATGAAATCGATACCCGTAAATCGCCTATTGCTGAATTAGCACCCGGCGAATTAGTGCAACTCTTAAGCGCGGATGGAAAATCCTTAGGTACAGCTTATGCGCATCCTCATGCATTAATTGCTGCCCGCTTATTAAGTCGTAAGCCTGCGTTAAAATGCGGTTTAAATTTTTTCAAAGAACGTATTCATACCGCAGCAATATTACGCGATACCTTATTTGATAAACAGTACTACCGTCTAGTCTACGGTGAAAGCGATGGCTTGCCAGGCTTAGTCATAGACCGGTTTGGTTCAGTATTCAGCGTGCAAATCACAACCGCTGGCATGGAGGTGCGTAAGGAACTGATTTTAAATGCACTGATTGAGCTATTTTCTCCCACAGCGGTTATGTTTAAAAACGATAACGGACAGCGTGAATTAGAGCAATTAAGCTTAGTATCCGAATTAGCTTATGGTGTTATACCTAACCCGCTACTGATTGAAGAAAATAATGCCATGTTTGAAATTGATATTGCCGGAGGACAAAAAACCGGATGGTTTTATGACCATCGTTCTAGTAGGCAACTAGCCGCAAGTTTTTCCAAGGACTTAAAAGTATTAGACTTATTTTGTTATACCGGTGCTTGGAGTATTCCGGCAGCAAAAGCTGGTGCCGCGCATGTCATCGCTGTTGATGCGTCCGCTGATGCGCTTGCATTGGCATCTGCCAATGCTGAGCGCAATAATGTTGCCCATAATACGCAATTTATTCGCAGTGATGTCTTTGACTATCTAAAACAAGCGCGCTTAGACAATGAATTATTTGACGTTATCATTGTAGACCCACCGGCATTAATTAAGCGTAAGAAGGATTTTAAAGCAGGCTATGAAGCGTATCGACGCTTGAATCAACAAGCGCTGCAAGTCTTATCAAAAAACGGTGTGTTAATCTCCGCATCGTGTTCATTTCACTTGAGCCGTGATAATTTGCATGAGATATTACGCGCCTCCAGTCGGCATATAGACCGACACTTAGCCTTTTTCGCCAGTACCGGACAAGGCATGGATCATCCTATTGACCCAGCTGTTCCGGAAACAGAGTATTTAAAAACCTTTTTTTGCCGCGTTACCTCAAGCTTTTAAAGACAATGAGCAAGGTTTATGGTCACAAACGAATCTTTAGACAACTGTGCATTATGTGGTCAGCCAGTCGAAATAAAAGGTTTTTTACTGACGACATCAGACGGCAGCGAAATTAAATTTTGCTGTGGCGGTTGCCTAAGCATTTATCAATTACTGCATATTGAGCAAGAACAGAACACTCAAATAACCACAACCAATAACAACGAGGAAAAATAAGAATGAAAGCCTGTGAATCCTGCTCACGTGTCGAAATCGGCAAAAATCATGAGGATGTGCCGTTTTGGTTAAGAATGGTCGGTATGGTATTGATTTATATCCCACTATTAACATTACCGTTTGTCATAATCAGCGCCTATCTTACCTATTGGCACTTACGCTTTGTCGGGGCAAAAAATCTAAAAACTTGGAAAGATTACATACCTGACAGAAAAAGCTACCGTTACACTTACCAAACCCAAATCACTATGACGCCTACCTTTGTCGGTTGTATCTCTAAATACAAATTGTTTTGGTATGCTAACTGCAGCTGGTATTGCCCATATAGCGTAGCATTATTCCAATGGCACACTTACTTAGTAAAATTAGTTGAAAACTGGTGGTGCCCCTTTCATCACGAGAAAAAACCTGAATACTCTGACGCTCCTATCGATCAATCGTTTTGGCACATTTACCCAGCAGATATTGGTAAATTAACCGATGAAGATCGCTACAACCCAACCTGGAACGAAGACGTCGCTAATAAGCAAGACAAATAATTAACAGCTCGTTCCTACATCTGAAAAAATGAGGGAACGAGCAAGTGGAATTACAACAACCGTGCTATAGAAAATTGCTTGGCTTCGGGCAAAGCCTGGCAAATTTGAATGGCCTTATGGAAATACTCATCAGCAGCAATAGGCCCAGATAGCTCGCATAGCACGGTGTAAACTAGGTGAACTAACGAGTGGTAACAATTTTCAGGCAGGGTTTCTAGCCAATCGAACTCATTGGGAGAGTTTTTCCAAGAGTTGAGAATAGTTGAATCACAATGGTCTTCTTCGTCCGCCATCTCTATAAGAAGAGAGAAAAACTCACTAGAATCCGATACAGCATTCACGATTAACGCCAAAAATTTAGCCAATACCACATAGTAAGCTGGTTTAGTTTCTGGCGTTGCTAAGGTTTCTGCAACAGCCTTATGCTTAGCATTAGGCGTTGTTTCAAGCGTAGAATTTTGAATAAGTGTAAGTGGGTCTATAGTTAATACGGATTCTTGTTCCATTAACTGATGGAACTGTCCATAAATTGTTTTTTTTATTAATGCATCAATAGCAAATTCAGAGCATATTTTGCTGATATAAGCAATCATATTGCTAATGCTATCTTGTTGATAATGTTGCTCTAATAGTTTAATGGACTCAATCAATTGAGCCTGGTCTAAATACGGTTCAAAACAAATCCACGCAACTTGTCGGCGCCGTTTTCTCATATCTAAGCTCATAACACCTCCTCTTTAAGACTCAGAATCCAAGCGCTTCTGGAATTCAGGATAACCGATTTCAAAGTGCTCAGTATAATCCAATCCGCGTTGTTGATGCAGCGTCGATGCTTTAATGCCTATCGTTTTATCAAGCAACTTAAAAAATATAAAAGCCAGAGGAAACGCCCAGACAAAAGCCATAACCACGCCAAGAGCTTGCACCGCTAAACCATGCCAGCTAAAACCTGATTTAATAAATATCGCCACCGCAAGCGTGCCCCAAACCCCCGCCGCACCATGCACGGCAAAAGCGCCCACGACATCGTCAAGTTGATATTTATCGAGTAAGCGTACCGTGAGCAGATAACAAATAGCCCCGATAAAACCAATCATAATCGCTGATAACGGAGTAATGTAAGCGGCACTGGCTGTTACACTGACCAGTCCAGCCAAGCTACCGTTTACCGTCGCCGACATTAAAACTGGCTCTTTACGCCAGTACATATAAAACAATGCGCTAACCCCTCCGGCACAACCACCTAAGTGGGTGTTTAGTAAAACTAATCCAACGTTATCTTTTTCAAAACTGCTAATACTGCCGCCGTTAAAACCAAACCAGCCAATCCACAGAATAAAACCGCCTAATGCCACATAAGGTAGGTTATGACCTGGAATATCGCGTGACTCACCGCTTCTGGAATATCTTCCCAAACGAGGACCTAAGACCATAACACCGGCGAGTCCACACCACGCGCCTATAGAATGAACTACGGTAGAACCAGCAAAATCAATAAAACCTAAACTGGCTAACCAACCATGTTCATTCCAAACCCAACTACCGTAAATCGGATAAATGACACCGGTTACCAAACCACTAAAAATCATATAGGCCGGGAAGTGCATACGCTCAGCAACTGCACCGCTAACAATGGTAGCAGCAGCACCGGCAAACATCATTTGATAAGCCAATTTAATGGCTTCTGCCATAGTAAAAGACTCGGGCGCGAATTGGCTTGCACCAAACCAACCCGTGCTATTCACGCCAAACATCACTCCATACCCGAAGCCCCAAAAAATTAACCCTCCTAAACACATATCCATATAGTTTTTCATTAAGACATTAATTGCATTTTTAGCCCTAGCTGCACCTGATTCTAAAAAAGCAAAACCCGCTTGCATAAAAAAAACCAACGCCGTACACATGGCTATCCAAATTAACTGTAATTCACTCATATAGCTCTCAAAATCAACAAAGAAGACTAGTTACACAGCAAATAATCAGCCAACTTTTTTGATAACGTACATAACAAGTAGATAACGATATATCGGCTTATTTTTAGAGTTACTAATAAAAACAAAATCTTAAAAATAAACGTCAATAATTAAATTAGCGATAGATTGAGAATAATTGAAAAGTTTTAAGCACTGTATTGGTGCAAAATGAAAACAAAATAAATCGTAATGCTCGAAAATAGACTGTTTCCAGAACCTTAATTGGGTTGCAATGACTACTGGATACCTGTGAAAAAATTATATATTTCCGTTTGACAAAAAGTAACACAGATAACTATATTAACAATGTTAATT
>CAWUNX010000038.1:0-15033 GCA_963923905.1 uncultured Methylocucumis sp. | reverse complement strand
CACGATAAGTTACTTAATAATTGATAGGCGTGTTGTTTTAATTTTTGTAACTGATGCAACGCGGTAAATGTATCTATCGCATTCTTTTGCTTAGCATTCGATAATATTTGGTAAATGACAGGATGAAGCTGTTTTGGATTATGCTCGACAAACTCTCGTACCCCGGCGTAACGCTCCGCAATCCATGGACCGTCATAAAGCAAGCTTGCCGCATCGAGAAAAGGTTGAAAATCGATTTCGACCACATCACCTAAAGGTTTTAACGAATCAATGGCTTGTTGAAATAACTCACCACTTTCTGCAGCACCAAAATAATTTAGTTGGTCATGTTTCGGTATACCAAAACGGTGTTGTACGCCTGAATTGGGTAAATAAGTATCCGCTAACGAACGATTATCGCGCGCGTACATGTCGTTGCTATTTGCTTTGTTCATTACAGCGAAGATATATTCTGCTTGTGCAGCGGTTTGGCAAAACAACGAGACACAATCTAGGCTTCGGCAAGCAGGTACGACACCTTCGTTGCTTAACAAGCCACGGGTAGGTTTTAAGCCGACGATGTTATTGAACGCAGCAGGAATACGGCCTGAACCCGCCGTATCGGTGCCCAAAGCAAAGCTGACCAAGTTTAATGCGACGGCAACCGCAGAACCTGAGCTAGAGCCGCCGGAGATATAATCAGGATTTAGCGCATTTTTACAAATGCCATAACTATCGGGCGAACGCGTTCCGGTTAAACCCGTAGCAAATTGGTCCATATTAGTTTTGCCAATGGGGATAGCACCGGCATCAATCAGTAGCTGCACCACAAATGCCGTCTTTTCAGGCAAATAGGCAAAACCAGGACACGCGGCTGTAGTCGGCAAGCCGTAATAATCAATATTGTCTTTGATGGCAAACGGGATGCCATACAACGGCAATGTTTTTGGGTCTTGTCGTTCAAGTTGTTTAGCGTGATTTAGCAAACGCTCAGGAGACTGTAGGCTAATCCAAACGTTATAGTCTTTACAGAGCTTAATTCGATTTAAGACTTCTTCGATAACCGAGGTGACACTAATAGCGCGATTTATATACGCTTCGCGTAGCGAAAAAATATTAAAGGCTGGGAATTTGTTTGACATGTTAAGCGTGTGATTGACCATAAGATTCCTCAGTGTCCTGCCATTTTTAGGCCGATTTCATCAAGATTGGCGTCAGTGATACTGGCTTCATAACGTAGCTGTCCTTCAAACATCACGGTAATTCTATCGCTAAGCTCTAGTAATTCATCTAAGTCCTCACTAATAAGCAACACGGCAACGCCTAGATTACGCGCCGTTAATAATTGTTTGCGGATTTCAGCCGTTGCAGCAAAATCTAACCCAAAGCAAGGGTTGGCAACGATTAATAAGGCTACTGAACCAGAAATTTCTCGCGCTAACACTAAGCGTTGAATATTGCCACCCGACAAGGTTTCAAGGTGGCGTTTAGGTAAGGGTGGTTTTATCTGATAGCGTTGAATTAAACCCATCGCATAGTTTTTTAGTTTGGCGTGATTAATCAACCAGCGCCAACGGGTAAATGCAGGTTGATCAAAAATCCGTAACGCTAAGTTTTCAATCAGAGTCATGCGCGGCACACAGGCATTACGCAATGGCTCTTCAGGTAAACAAAACACCTTATGCTGAACCATTTGCTCGCGCGTCGCTAGATACGTTTGTCCGTTAACCAAAATACGGCCACTCACAGATTGACGCTGACCGGAAAGCGCTTCGACTAATTCGCGTTGGCCGTTGCCAGAAACACCGGCGATGCCTACGATTTCCCCGGCATGAACCTTTAAGCTAAGCGTATCAACCGCAACCGAACGCTGATCATTAACAACGACTAACTGGTCTATCTTTAAGCGAATATCGCCTTTAGCAATAACTTCCCGCAGGCTTTTAGCGGCTATTTCTTCATTCCCCATCATTAATTCGGCCAGCATGGCAGGGGTTTTAGCGCCTAAGGGACCGCTATATAGTATATTGCCTCGACGCAAAACGCTGACTTCATCGGCAAAATTCATGACTTCACGGAACTTGTGGGTAATGATGAGAACACTAAGATGGCTATTTAACGTACGCTCTTTAAGCATTGTTAAGACTTCATCGGCTTCTTGCGGGGTTAATACCGAGGTTGGCTCATCTAATATAAGAATGTCAGGCTGTAAAAATAACTGCTTGAGAATTTCCACTTTTTGTTTCTCACCCGCAGCAAGATTAGTCACTTTTTTATCCAGCGAGAGCTGAAAAGGAGTTTGCGCAATGAGTTGCTGTAACTGTTGACGCTCTTTATGCCAATCGATAACTTTAGGAATGGGCGTGCGGGACAAAACTAGATTTTCCAATACGCTCATTTCAGGCACCAACGTAAAATGCTGGTATACCATCCCTAACCCTAAACGATGCGCATCGCGAGTACTTTGGATTTCGTATTCGCGATTGTCTATTAATACCGAACCTTGGTCAGCTCGGTAATAACCCATTATGCATTTAACTAATGTACTCTTACCCGCACCATTGCCACCTAATAACGCATGAAACGAGCCTTTTTTTAATTTAAAAGAAACGTCATTCAGCACTTGTAATGCGCCAAAGCGCTTAGCGATACCAATCGTTTCTAACGCGTAAGGATGGGACTCAGCAGTATTGGGGGTGGAGCGTGTCATGTGATTGCCTCGATAAAATGACTCGAGTTGGACACCGCACCAAATACTCCGCCTTGCATTTTAATCATTTGTAATGCTGCTAAATGATTGTTGTAATCGGTAGCACCGCAACAATCTTCTAACAATAAGCATTCATAACCACGGTCATTCGCATCGCGCATGGTCGTGTGCACGCAAACATCGGTGGTGATACCGGTTAAAATAATATTGCTGACCCCTAAATTATGCAGTAGCAGGTCTAAATCCGTCGCATAAAACGAGCCTTTTCCCGGCTTATCGATGATGGGCTCAGAAGGCAAAGGAGCGAGTTCCGGAATAATATTCCAACCTGGCTCGCCACGAACTAATATTCGACCACAAGGACCTTCATCGCCTATGCCAGCACCGATTTGTTGACTACGCCAGCGCTTGTTAGCTGGTAAATCCGCTAAATCGGGGCGATGGCCTTCACGCGTGTGAATAACGTGATAGCCTAACTCCCGACACGCCGCTAATACGCGTTTTATCGGCTCTATCGGTGCGCGTGTTAGCGATAAATCGTAGCCCATCTTATCGACATAACCGCCTTCGCCACAAAAATCAAACTGCATGTCGATAATGATTAAACAGGTATTTTCAGGGCGTAAATCGCCATTATAGGGATAGAGATACGGGTCGCTTTTAACAAATTTAGACATGGAAAACCTCACTTGGTAATAGAAAGCTCGCCGGGGGCACCGATTAAAGCACGTTGCGGCGAACAGGTGGCAATCATCAATGCCAAAGTAAGCAAATAAGGTGCCGCATTGAATAAATAATAACCACTGGTAAAGCCAATCGATTGCAGAGCGGGTCCTATCGCGCCAGCGCCACCAAAAATAAGCGCCGCATAAAGGCATCGCATCGGTTGCCAACGCGCAAAAACAACTAACGCAACAGCAATTAAGCCCTGCCCACTCGATAATCCTTCATTCCAACTACCCGGGTAATACAAAGATAAAAAAGCGCCGCCAATACCAGAAAGGAATCCGCCTGTCATCGTAGCCAATAGTCGCACCCTATTAACAGGAAAACCCAGCGCTTCGGCAGCATCTTGGCAATCCCCTACCGTTCTGACAATCAGCCCCCATCGGGTATGCGTCAAAAACCAGGCTAATAAGGGCGCTAACGCTAAACCCAGTAGAAACAATAGATTAATTTCAAGCGCGGCTTTAATTTGTGGCATGTCGCTCCAAAAACCAAACGAAAAAGAAGGCAAATGAGGAGCTGTCGGTTGAATAAACGGTTTGCCAAGAAAAAAGGCAATACCATTACCCAATAGCATTAATGCAATGCCGACAGCTATGTCGTTCACTTTGGGATGGCCACAAATCCAGGCATGGATTAATCCTAAAACCGCACCCGCGCAACCTGCGGCAATAACACCTAACCAAGGAGATTGGCTAAGATACGCAATGGCGTAAGCTGTCATCGCGCCTAAGACTAAATTGGCCTCTTGGCTCATGTTGATACGTCCACTTTTCTCAGTTAAACATTCGCCTAAACTGACAAACAAGTAAGGTGTGCTGGTTCTAATGGCGCCAGCAAGAATGGCTAATAAAACGCTCCAGCCACCCATATCTGTGCTATTCATTGTTCCTCTCGCTTTATGACGCTTTCAAGCGGCCATACCAGGTTTCACTGTATAAGATGAAGGTAAAAATAATACCTTGTAAGATAAAGACGGTTGCATCAGGTAAATGATGACTACGCTGTAGCAAACCAGAGCTTGCTAAAATACCACCTAAAAAAATAGCCACCGGTATGATAGTCAAAGGATTTTGCCTAGCTAAAAAGGCAACTAAGATGCCCGCGTAACCATAACCTGCAACTAATGAAGCATTAGCAGCGCCGTGAATAGCGGCGATTTCAATAGCGCCAGCGAGTCCTGCCGCAGCACCGGCTAGAAAACAAGTCAGTATGGTTAAGCGCCCTACCGGCAAGCCTACCAGTTTGGCCGCTCGAATGTTGCCTCCAATCACTCGAACCGCAAAGCCCATGGTAGAAAACTGATAAATGGCATAGTAAATAAGGCATAGCGCTAAACCAAAGACTAAGCCCCAGTGAATATGGCTACCGGGAATATCGCCTAGCATATTCGCGCTACCAATTGGCATCGTAGACGGTTTGTTAAGACTTTGAGGGTCGCGTAATGGCCCAGTCACTAAATGGTTTAATACCGCAATAGCTATGTAGTTGAAAAGCAAGCTCGTAATCGTTTCATTGACGCCACGCGCATGTTTTAACCAACCAGTCATGGCTATCCACAGGCCTCCACACAACATAGCCAATCCAAACATAGCGGCGATAACCCAATAACCAGACCAATCACTTAAACTTAGGCCGATAATAGCCGCCGCGACACCACCCACCACGAATGCGCCCTCACCGCCAATCATAATAAGCCCTAATCGCGCCGGTAAAGCCGTGCATAATGCGGTCAACAATAATGGTGAAGCGCGCTCCAATGTGTTTTGCCACGAAAAAGCACTGCCAAAACCGCCTCGATACATGGAATAAAACACACTCCAAGGGTCATGACCTAAAAGCGCCATCACTATGCCAAAGACGACAAGTGATAACATCAGTGCGACAACGGGAATCCACACCGATTCGGTAGCGGACAATAGCGCGGCGGCTTTCATATTTACGAACCTGTGCTGCCAATGACACCGGCGACTAAATAATCCATCGCTTCTAATTTAATATCGGTTTGCAATAATTGCGCCCCAGCAGGAATCACTACGTTACCTTTATTATCCTTTAGCTCACCTTTATAAATCACCATCGTTCCAGCCATAAACTTTGCTTTCGCCGCGTCTGCCAGTTCAATGGTTTTAGCGCTCACAGCCGGGCCATAATTTGAAACCTTCACTAAACCTTCTTTTATGCCACCTCGGAGTAAATGTGGTAAAGGAGAACCCGCTTTTATTAAATTTACATAATCGGTATACACTTTAGCCCAATTCCATTCTGCTCCGGTCAAGTAGCCTTTCGGAGCAAGTTCGGCTTGATTTGCATGATAACCGCTGGAATAAATTCCTCGGCGTTCACAAATTTCGATAATCACTTTAGGGCTGTCTACGTGCATAGTAATCACATCAATACCTTGATCAATCAAGCTATTAGTAGCTTCAGCCTCTTTAACAGGCATAGACCAGTCACCGGTAAAAATAACTTGCGTGGTAATCTTAGGATTCACGCTTTGCGCGCCTAATGTAAAAGAATTGATGTTTCGCAGCACTTGTGGAATAGGTTTAGCCGCAATAAAACCCAATTTTCCTGTCTTGGACGTACCCCCTGCAACAATGCCAGCAATGTATTGCGCTTCATCGATATAGCCAAAATAGCTACCGACATTACTAGGATGTTTTCCTTCCTGATATAAACCGCCGGCATGTAGGAACTTAACATCCGGGTATTTAGGGGCGACAGTCAAAATATGCGGGTCAAAATAACCAAAAGAGGTAGGGAAAATCACTTTAGCGCCATCCAGGTTAATCATGCTCTCCATGGTATTTTGTACCGCAATCGTTTCTGGCACATTCTCTTCTTCGAGAACTTTAACGCCTGGCATTGACTTTATCGCCGCTGCACCAAGAGCGTGCGCTTGGTTATAGCCATAATCGGCTTTAGAACCTACATAAATAAAACCAACCACTAACTCATCTTCGGCATAAACCCACGACGAAGGTATGAGCATAATCAGTATTGCGACTAACGTTCTGGCTAATAAGCCAATAGGATTGATTATCGTGAGCATCGTAGCCTCATTCAGTAATTTCAAAATAGCGATAATCGACTTTTAACGAACAAAGGCATAGTGGTCCTAAGTGGATGTCAAAGCGATTGATGATGTTACATCGATGATATATAAAAATGGGCTATACACTTAAGACGGGGCAGGGTGATTAGAACGCAGGTGTCGGCAGCAGGGATGCTGCCGCCAAGCCTACAGGGACGTATTTACGGCGTCCTGCGTTCTAAATGACCTGTCCCGTCTTAAATTGGTAACCTAAAATGCTTTTATATATTCATTGTTGCATACAACAAAACATGCATTAACAATGCCAAACCAAGTTATCCTGCGATAGCCTTATGTTATCGAGAGTTCTTTCTCAACGTTAGCGTTGTTTATGGGTTTTATTGCCTAATTTCGCTATTTTTTGGTGCATATTCGTGTTTTTTTGACCCATTTAGGTGTGCTTGTACAAAACTGCTATCAATTTCGTGAATTCAGCCCATAACGAATAACAAGAGCCTAAACACACAGTAATTCTGGAAATTAATCCTACTCACCTTAACAGCGCTTAAACGCACCAAATAGGTGAAGGTGTCTTTTTAAATATTGACAAAAAACCACACTAATACTTTTAATTACAATAAGTTAGAAATAGATGCAAAACAAAAATCAATGGCATATTACTTGCTTCTGTTGTATACATAGTTGCATTTAAACACATTCTCTCACCTAAATGAGGCCAGGCTCTTTATGCAAACACTTGAAATTGAAGCTGAACCAGAAGGCATTGCCATTCAGCTATCCAAAACGGCCATCGTAATAATTGATATGCAACGCGATTTCCTTGAACCTGGCGGGTTCGGCGAGTCGCTAGGTAATGATGTATCACTATTATCAGCGGCTATTCAACCCTGCCAATCTTTGCTAGAAGCCGCTAGACAAGCGGATATGCTGATTATTCATACGCGTGAAGGTCATTTGCCCGATATGTCTGATGCCCATAAAGCCAAAGTAGAGCGCGGCGAGCCTAGTGTCAGAATAGGACAAACAGGCCCTATGGGCCGCATCCTAATTCGCGGCGAACCAGGACATGACATCATTCCCGACCTATATCCTAAACCCAATGAACCTATTATCGATAAACCCGGTAAAGGCGCGTTTTATGCCACCGAATTACAGTCGATACTTCAACAGCATGACATTGAAAACTTAATCGTATGCGGTGTCACCACCGAAGTCTGCGTTCATACTACCGTTCGAGAAGCCAATGACCGGGGTTATCGCTGCATTGTGCCGGGCGATTGCTGCGGGTCTTATATTCCCGAATTTCATGAGGTGGGTTTACGCATGATTAAAGCACAAAGCGGTATTTTTGGTTGGGTGACGCATTCACAACATATCTTAAAGGCTATGAGTAATTAGCGTTTCTTGTTTTAAATCACTTTCTTGGGCTACCAACGTAAGGCGGGGCAGGATATTCAGCGTACAGGACGCCGTGAATACATCCCTGTAGGCTTGGCGGCAGCATCCCTGCTGCCAACATCTGGAACCACAAGGATGTGGTGAATGCAGAAAACGCAGGAGCAGTTTTCTGTCACCCTGAATACCCTGCCCCTACTAAAGTGTGTAGCCCTTTCTTGTAACTATATTAGGGGGCGTAATGACAGAAGCAAAAGTCAAGATTTGGTCTTTAGGAGACTGGAATGCATTCTTCGGTTTTGGCACGAATATATTGGTTAATCTATTAGTATTAACAGGATTACTAAGATTCGTACTGAAAATGCCCGATGACTTAGTGTTTGAGCGCATTTTGCCAGCCACTGGCTTAATGTTGTTTTTAAGTACGCTTTATTACGCTTACTTAGCTTACAACTTAGCGCAAAAAACCGGCAGAGACGATGTTTGCGCGTTGCCTTCTGGCGTCAGCGTTCCTCACATGTTCGTCGTCGTTTTCGTAATTATGATGCCTATTTCATTAAGCACAGGCGATCCGGTTAAAGGTTGGGAAGCAGGCTTAGCCTGGGTATTTATTCAAAGCTTTGTGTTAATGGTGGGCGGTTTTATTGCCCCGTTTATCCGAAAAATAACACCTAGGGCAGCCTTATTAGGTACGTTAGCGGGGGTGTCTGTCGCATTTATTTCAATGCGACCTGCTTTAGAGATGTTTATGACACCAGTTGTGGGCGTCGTGTGTTTTGCGATTATTTTGGCAGGCTGGTTTGGCGGCGTTAGCTACTTCAAAGGTATTCCTGCGGGTTTAGTCGCAATTGCCGTAGGAACCATCATCGCCTGGAGTTCAACCGCGCTAGGGCTTAATTATGGTGGCATGAGCTTAAGCAATGTAACAGCGGCATTAAGCAATTTTGGTTTTTCACTACCTATTCCTGCAATTGGTCATGTATTCTCCGGCTTTGAATTTTTAGGCGTTATTCTGGTAACAGCTATTCCGTTTGGCGTTTATGACCTTGTTGAAGCCATGGATAACGTAGAAAGTGCCGCAGCCGGAGGCGATAGCTTTCCTACCACGCGAGTATTAACCGCCGATGGTGTAGTCAGTTTAATCGGCTGTTTAATGGGTAATCCATTCATTAATGCGGTTTATATTGGCCATCCAGGCTGGAAATCAATGGGTGGGCGCATTGGCTATTCAGCCGCTACGGGCATTGTGGTGTTATTGCTCTCTTGGCTAGGTATTATTGCGCTAATGGCGTCACTCATTCCTGTCGTTGCCATCTCCCCTATTCTGCTTTACATCGGCATGTTAATCGGAGCGCAGGCCTTTCAAGAAACTCCCAAAGATCATGCTCCAGCAATTGTCTTAGCCTTTACCCCACATTTAGCGGCATGGGGTAAACTTCAAATTGACAACGCGCTAGGCGCTGCGGGCACTAATGCTGTAGCGGTAGGCTTGGATAAACTCGGTAGCGTCGGTGTTTTATATCACGGTCTTGAAGTATTAGGAGGTGGCGCGATATTAGGTGGCTTAATGCTAGGGGCTATTGCTTCTTTCATTATTGAGCGAAAATTAATAGCCGCTTCGCAATTCGCACTCGCCGCAGCCGTATTAACTTTCGTAGGTTTAATGCACGGAGAATCTATAGGGTTTGCTCAATCGTTAACCGTCTCGTTTAGCTACCTTTCTGTAGCCATTATATTATTTTTATCGGGCAAATACGCCAAAATTACACCTGCAGCCCTATCTGCACATTCCTCACACTAACCCCGCTAGTATTTACCGCAAGGTAATCCACCACTAACGTCATGGGCGAACAACCCATGACTGTTAGTAATTTCCTAGCATCAGTATGCGTTTACAGGCGATAACGCTCTTGTGTATGATGGCCTCTTATAACTTTAGCCATTAGAGCGGCTAACAACGTTAAGCTAATCCGGTAAGCTTTTAGGAAATAACATGAATACTCAAATTAAAGTCACACGCTATTCTGTGTTCGCTTGGTTTTTAATGCTTGCTTCAACCGGCTCTGCTAGCACAATAGATAGCACAACCGTTAAAATGATAGCGCTCAATGTTTCAGGACACGTAGATAAAATAATAGCTAGCCCCACTGACCAAACTGCCTTACTGGAACAGGTTAAAGCCAACTTAAGCAGTTGGAAAATTCCACTGGCGCTTAAAAATGACGACTTAACCTATTCGCATTCACTGACCGCCGAGATTGGCGCTATTGAATATGGTAGTACGCCGGCTGGTCTGTCGTTTAGTATCGGCAATTCTGACCCTAGAGCACAAGACTTTCAGAAAGCTCATGTACTACCTATCACATGCCGCATACAAGCTAAAGAACATCCTGAACAACAGGCCGAACTCACCCAAACGGTTAGTGCCAATAGCAAACCTAGCGTAACAAGCTTAGCCGATGATATAAGCACGATTTGTTTCCAACTATTAGACGACTTAAAAATCACACAACTGACACCGCAAACAGCCGAAACCATGAAAACTGTCACCTGGATGCCAAAGGTACGCGTAGAAACCATACCTGCCGCGCCGCTTTCAACTAAACCGTTAGCGAACGGTGCAGTCGCTGAAGAACAGAAAAAGCAAATCATCTTGCACAATCAAGGTACGCCTATGATTTTCAAATGGGGACATGAAAGACATTAAGCTCCAAACCAGAAGATGATATAAGCATCCGTGCGCAAGTGCTTCTATTGTCACCGTTGTTAATACACTTTTTAGGAGTTACTTAGCAGTAAAGAGTGTTTGGTGACAAAACAACTAAATACATACTATTCAATAGCATAAGGAGATTTAGATGCTACAACTACGCCCAAATTGTGAATGCTGTAACAAAGAACTTCCGCCTGAATCCACCGAGGCTCGTATTTGTTCGTTCGAATGTACTTTTTGTGCGGATTGTGTGGAGACTGTGCTTTTTGGAAAGTGTCCGAATTGTGGCGGCAATCTTGTTCCAAGACCCATTCGTCCAGCTAACAAACTTGCAACTAGCCCAGCATCTATAGAACGTGTTTATAAGCCTTTCGGCTGTGCATAGACCGCTTAATCTTGCTGGTAACAGGTTTATCAATAAGATTATTTATGGCTAAGTAACTGGTATTTGAAAAACCTCTATTCAGCATAACTTGCTGTATGCGCACTATATCTACTGAGGTTTCAAGGTATTATTCACGTTTTAATACCAACTGAGTTTTGCTAGCATTAGCCACTCGTCGCATCATTCAGGATGCTTATTTGATTTTGGTAGTGCTTTTAATTTATGGACATTAAATACAGCAGTGAGATTGATAATATTGATTGGATTAGGGCTTCCGAACTCTTTTCTAGTGTAGGGTGGGGACTACGCAAGCCAGAAGAAATACAGTCCGCCTTTCAGACGAGTAGCTACGTTCGCTTTGCCTATGCGGGAGATTTATTAATAGGTTTTGGTCGCACGGTTGATGACGGAAAATATTACGCTCTAATCGTTGATTTGGTTATTGCCCCAGAATTCCAAGGCAAAGGTATTGGGAGCAATATTTTGCTTTATCTTAAAAACTCATTGGAAAGCTATATCTTTACAACCTTAACATCAGCGGTAGGCAAAGAATCTTTTTACGAAAAACAAGGTTGGTATAAACAAGCAACGAGTTTTATATGGCCTCGCTCAGAAAAACAAAAAGGGGATCATACCTAAACGCAAATACTGTGCAAACCAGGTTGGATAATTTACACTTTTTCTCTCCTACTCCGCCCTGGTTTAGCATTGCACTCAACTTTAACTCGCCTTCTTATTTTGAGGACTTCTGGAAATTTTATGTGGAAAAAGCTTTTGTTTGTCGGTTTATTAATCCATAGCATTAACATATCTGCTTCACCGACTCCTTTATTAAAAGTAGATTTCATTTCTGAATATGGTCCAGTAGATGAACCTATTTATCAAAGTACTTGTACTATTTACACGAATGGAAAATTGACTATTCATCGGCACAACACGTTTGACGGCTCTATACTAATCGGCCCTCAGGCAGAAAATGTAGTATCACCAAATGAGCTTACAATACAAGAAACGCGTTCGTTAAAGTTTTCTAATCTCGGTAATATTAAACAAGCGATTGCACTCGCGGCTACCGGTACAATTCATGGACCCACCTTAGTAGGCTTTGTAGTAGGATTAGAATATGTTGCATTTAATGGCTCAACACCGGTTATGCTGAAGGGAAGAGGTAATATCGTGAATGATTCTGTATGGACTAACCGCTTAATAGCCGTCATAGATAACTGGTGTGGCGATATTTCAAAGTAATCATACAAAGCAAACCTAACACTCGTACGGCGCAATAGCATTACGCCGTACAAAAAACAACCGTGTAAGCTTAGCACCTAACGTGTATTATCACCGACCAACCTTAACATAGTAATCGCCACCAATAACGATATATTCAGCCTCGCCATGCAAGCCGTGATGGCTTAATAAATCGCTAAAGAACAACAGTTTCACCATAGGCACTTCGACTTCTAAAATATACGCGCCAAACTCACTGGCGATACTACGTTTATCGGTAAACGAGTTGACGCTGTTTAAACGCATGAGTTGGTAAGGATAGTCGGCAGGTTGCAGGGTCCAGGCATCTAATTGATTAACACCCCGAAACAAAGTCTTATGGCTTAAGGCTGGAAACTGAAAGCGCTCGATAACCCATTGACAGTATTCGTATAACAAATCCAATTGCATAAAAATACAGTTGTTGTGGTAACGGCTATTCATCTTTTCCTCTAAATAGCCTACCCAATCTTTGCTGACAAAACTTAATAAACGCCGTTTATGAAACGTTGGAAACAAGCCAAATCGGCTTTCTACCCAGCCTTTAAGTACAGCAGCTTGAGCATTGTTAGAATCTAAGCCCCAATCTTGAATAAGTTTTAAGTAGCTGTTTTTATAGCGGCGGCATCCATGTTTATCAACACCTAAACGCTGCTCGGTTTCATGGCCAAAAATCACGCACATGTAATCTTGAAAAATGCGGTGACACGCGTCTAAACAGTTTTGCTTAGCTAATTGCGTGAATAAGCTAGCAGCTGATTCACGCGTACCGGAAATATGCAGAGGCGTTGGATGTTGATTAAAAATCGGGTCGGCCAAAATAGCGGTAGGAATCCCGATTAAATTCGTACTATGACCTAAGGGGTAAGCCTCTTCAGGCAAACGAGCTAAGCTTTCGCGATACATGTTATCGCTTAGTCAGCCTTAAAAATCGCTTTATCTAAGTTTTTGCTTTGCGCTAAACCTTTGAGCTTGGATTTATCAATATTGGCAGAAAACACCGTACCGTCTAAATTAGCCCCGCTAAAATTAGTATCCTCAAACAGACACGCAGACAAATCTGCCCCCGATAAATCAGCGTTAGCTAAGTTTGCACCCGAAAAGTCGATACCAAACAACACCGCACGAGTTAGCTTAGCGTCTGATAGATTGGCAAAGCGCATTAAAGCACGGTTTAAGTTCGCTTCCGTTAAATTCGCACCGGTTAAGTTAACGCTGTTTAGACTCACGCGCATTAAGCCCATTGGTTGATTTTGCATGTCCACGCCCCAATTAGCGTGGCTTAAATCCGCCTGGCTTAAATCGCTTTTATCGAGATTGGCAATAAAACGACTGCCGGTAAGATTGGCTTTGCTTAAATTAGCCGAAGCCATGTGTACGCCAAAAATACTGGTATTGGCTAAATTAGCGCCTGATAAATTGATTTTAGTCATGACGGTTAAGTCTAGGTTTAAACCCGATAAATCGCTATGGTTTAAGTTAGAGCGGCGTAAATCCGAACCCCATAAATCCGCATGGCGAAAGTCTAAGTTAGATAAATCTAAGTCAGTCAGGTCTTTGCGTCTTAAATCAGCGAGATGTGTAGCATCTGCCTTAGCCAGCCGCTGCTCGACAGCAACTCTGTCCAACTCGGCAGCGCTTATCTCTAAACTGACCCAGCCAATCAAACTTAATAAGCCAATAGCATATTTTTTCATAACAGCAACTCTCGATTTTTACACTAAGTAACAAGATAGACTCTGCGCTCATGCAGTTTTTGCCGCATACACGGCCTTTTCATGCTTTAAAACGCTTATACGCATTAATCAAGCCATTGGTTGAGCAATCATGGCTGGTAATCACTGCATCATTTTTAAGCTCAGGCAGAATCGCTTTAGCTAATACCTTACCTAACTCAACACCCATTTGGTCGAACGAGTTAATATTCCAAATCGCGCCTTGCACAAAAATTTTATGTTCGTAAAACGCTAATAAACTGCCTAATGTTCTAGGTGTCATTTTCTTTAACAGAAAGGAGCTAGACGGTTTATTGCCTGGAAATATTTTAGACGTCACTAAGGCTGAGTCTAGTTGTTGTTCAGGTGTTAATTCCGCTTTAACTTCGGTCTCGGTTTTGCCGCGCATGAGCGCCTCAGGTTGAGCTAAAAAATTTGAGACTAAAATTTCGTGATGTTCCGGTAAGTTGTAATGGCTCAGCGCTGCAACGAGAAAGTCGCACGGTATCAGCTTAGTGCCTTGATGAATCAATTGAAAAAATGCATGTTGACCATTGGTACCGGGTTGCCCCCAAATGATAGGGCCAGTGCTATAGTCCACAGCTTCGCCTGTTAGGGTTATGCTTTTACCGTTACTTTCCATATCGCCTTGCTGGAAGTAATCACAGAAATAGCGCATGGATTGGTCATAAGGCAATAACGCATGGGATTCAGCATTAAAAAAGTTGTTATACCAAATGCCTAACAAGCCCATTATCACTGGGATATTTTGGGAGAATTCCGTATTACGAAAATGCAAATCCGCTTCATGTGCTCCTAGCAGTAATTCCTCGAAATTATCCATGCCGACATAGAGCGCGATGGATAAACCCACCGCAGACCATAACGAATAACGCCCGCCAACCCAATCCCAAAACTCAAACATATTGTCGGTATCAATACCAAATGCGGCAACGGTTTCGGCATGAGTAGAAATCGCAACAAAATGTTTAGCCACTGCGCTAGCGTCTTTAGCCGCAGCCAACAGCCAATCTTTTGCTGAACGGGCATTCATCATCGTTTCTTGCGTAGTAAAAATTTTAGATG
>CAWUNX010000037.1:0-15064 GCA_963923905.1 uncultured Methylocucumis sp. | reverse complement strand
TACGAGGTGTGTACCGACTCCAGCAAAGCATTTGTCCATCTCGCGATGATTAATCTAATGTTAAACAGGCTTGATGCGCGCAAGGCGTAATCCAGGGAGACTTTTGAGACACGCACTTACCAGAAGCTCAGTTTGTTTTTGTTTAGTACCAATACTTAAGCGGACGAGGTTTTGTAACCCCGTCCCAAACGTTTCAACTATGCTTGATAGTACGATAAAACGTTAAGAGCGGGTTGAATAACCCGCCCCGCATCGAGAATTGGACTATAATTCCCCAGCCATCAACAACCATTCACGACCCCTGCCATGCCCTCACGCCGTGTACCCGTTGAATTAAACGCAGGGACTTATAATAATTGGGGTCATAATAATTGGTAATAATTGGGGTCAAATAAATTTTAAACACTGTCTCTGTTCTTACGCCATCCAACAGGCCGCCCCGCTTTTTTGGGCTTTAGTCTTCTGCCTGTCAATAACTCAATCTCTTCCTTGAAGCGTTCATGACACATGGCCATTCCTTTGTTAAGGCTGGACCTAATATCTTCCAGTAACTCGCTTTCCAGATGATGGGCAAACAAGGCGCGGTAATTTTTCATGCGCTCATCTTGTGTGCCCCCTAATATCAGGTATTCCGGATGGTGTGTACACAATTCCGATGCCTTGCCTAAGGTGTTAATTGGGTAGCTAGACCAGGCATATTCGCCTGGTTCGCTAACCATTTCGGCTCTGACCGGATTCAATTCGATATAGCGATAAACTTCTAGCAAGTATCTTTCGGCTTGAATCAAACACGATTTGTAGCGCCCTTCCCAAAGCGTACCGCTACGTCGATATTGAGCATTAAAATACTGCACATACTGACGACCAACCGATTGCATCAATAGGCTTATCGCCCCATCTTGCTGTGGCGTACAAAGTAGATGGACATGATTGGTCATCAGTACCCAGGCATGAATATCCACAGCATATTTTATTGAATACTCCTTTAGCCAGCTTAGGTAAGCATTATAATCTGCCACGGTATTAAAACAGGGAGTTCGGTTATTACCTCGCTGAATTACGTGAACAGGTATGCCGGTTGGGGATATTCTTGGAAGTCGGGCCATTATTTGTTTTATATATGAGTCAAAAGGTGTTTATAAATATAGCATAATTTAGTTTGTATCTGACCCCAATTATAGACCCCAGTTATTAAACTAATCAGTTAAATTCCACCTTAATCATTAACCCGCCCAATTCGGGTGACGTGTCTAGCGTGACATCAGCATGATGCAAATCGGCAATTTCTCTGACAATCGCCAACCCTAATCCGCAACCATCACTAGGGCTTCCGGGGATGCGATAAAAGCGCTCTAACACTTTTACACGCTCTGCTTCAGCAATGCCTGGGCCATCATCCGCTATTATCAAGGTCGGCACAGGCTTATCTAACACACTAACATTAATACTGCCGCTGTGATGCCCATACATCAAGGCATTATCAAGCACATTAGTCATTAATTCTGTTAACAAAATTTCATCACCCAAAATCATTATGCTTGCTGGCGGATTGTCTAAGCTAATTTCCATACCTCGTTGTAACGCTTTTGGTACCCAGGCAATACACACTTGACGGGTTAACTCTGCTAAATCGACCGGATGTAGCTCATAATGATTAATCGGCTCTGATTTAGCCAGCACCAGTAACTGCGAGGTTAAATGCGACATGCGGTCAGCGCTGGTTTGCAGTTGCTTAAGCGCGGGTTGCATCGCGTGAATATCTTGCTCACGTAAGGCACGTTCGGCTTGTAATTTTAACCCAGCTAATGGCGTGCGCAATTGATGAGCCGCATTAGCAATAAAGCGCTGCTGAGTTTCTATCGCGTCAGTCAGTTGTTGTAATAAGGTGTTTATCGTATCCGTCAGTGTTTTAACTTCGATAAACACATGGGTTTCAGGAATGGGATTTAAATCGCGTGCCGAACGGCCTGCAATCTGTTTGGCTAAGGTATGTAATGGCTGTAAACCTCGGTTTAAACCGGAAAATAAATAAATACCGGAAATCAACACCAACACCAATTGTGGCAATAAATCAGATAACAAAATATCCACCATCATCGCGTTGCGTTTGTTCATGGTTTCAGCGACATGGATATAAACCTCTTCGTCGGTATCGGAAAAAATAATGCGCATAGACGCAATACGCACGGGCTGAGCATTAAAACGGGCATTAAAAAACACCGGCTGCGACCAATCCTCCTCGCCAGACGCGCTAAACTCAGGCAACGTTGCCTCTCCAGCGAGTAAAGTATTTTTAGACGAATTAATTTTAAAATAGGTTTGATCTTGCTCGTCCCAGTTAAACATTTCTAAGGCTGCCGGCGGTAATTCAACACTAATCTGACCGTTATTAATCTTAATTTCTTGTGCTAACGAGTTTACAGAATCAAGCAGCCAGCGATCATAAGCTTGATCAACAAAATGCGTGGTGACGAAGTAAGATAATACGGCGTCAATAATGACAAAAAACAACAGCGGTATGACTAACCTAAATAAAATCGCTGTTTTCAAGCTTTTATTTTTCATCATGCGCAGCTTCCAATAAATAGCCTAAGCCGCGCACGGTTCGTATCAGTACGCCATAATGCTCAATACGTTTACGCAAACGGTGGATATAAATCTCCACGGCATTATCGCTAATACCTTCGCCATCACTAGCTAGCCGTTGGGCAATGCGTTCTTTGGTCACGACTTTGCCCACTTGCAGCATCAGCAATTCTAAAACTTTATATTCGCCTAAAGTTAAATGAAATGCCTCTTCACAGACTAAAATACGCTGCTGTGTGGTATCCAAGCAAAGATGACCCACCATGATTTGCTTATCAAAACCACCATAACAACGTCTTATTAGCGCTTGTATGCGTGCCTCTAATTCCCTCAGCTCAAATGGCTTAGTTAAATAATCGTCAGCGCCTTGTTCTATGCCTTTGACTCTATCATTGACCGCATCTCTAGCCGTTAAAATCAATATGGGTAGCGATAGATGCTGGCGAAAGCGCTTTAATAAATGCAAGCCATCAATATCAGGTAAGCCTAAGTCTAAAACAATCAAATCAAAATTCTGACTGTCGAGTAAACGCTCCGCCGCACTACCTGAATCGGCTCGTAGCACGGTATAGCCATTACTGCTTAGCGTATGTAACAAGCCATCCGCTAACACGGCATCATCTTCGATTAATAAAATATTCATTAAAAAAACGCGTTGAAAGGTTTTTGCAAGTTATCAACCGTATGCTAGTGGCATAACCATATTGATTGAAAGGAGTATCGTTATGATACACAAACATTTGACCTATTATCTAAATCATAGCAAAGACGATTTACCGGCTGGTATCGTAGTCTTTTTAGTGGCATTACCGCTTTGTTTGGGTATTGCGCTGGCGTCCGGTGCTCCGTTGTTTTCAGGACTGATTGCCGGAATTGTCGGCGGTTTAGTCGTATCATGGTTGAGCGGCTCACAACTTAGCGTATCAGGCCCTGCCGCTGGTCTAACCGTCATTGTCTTTAATGCCATAGAAACCTTAGGCAGCTTTCAAGGCTTATTAACTGCTTGCGTGTTAGGCGGTGTCTTGCAATTGGGTCTAGGTTATTTACGCGCCGGTATTATTGGCGCTTTTTTTCCGGCTGCCGTTATTAAAGGCATGTTGGCAGCGATTGGCTTAATCCTGATTATTAAACAACTGCCACACGCAGTAGGGTTTGATGCTAGCTTTGAAGGTGATGAAAGCTATATGCAAGAATCGGCTAGCTCCAGTTTTACGGAGTTTTTAGCCGCGTTTGAGCGCTTTTCGATAAGCTGCGTCATTATTAGCGTTGTCTCGTTAATTATTTTGGTGTTATGGGAACTACCTGCAATAAAAAAATCGTTCTTAAAAATAATTCCCGGCCCATTATTAGCTGTTATTTTAGGTATTAGCTATAACTTAATTGCAACACTAGTCGCACCGGAATTTACGGTAAAACCTGAACACATGGTTAGCCTGCCGGTACTTAATCAGCCTTTGGATTTTTTTAGCCATCTGACTTTCCCTGATTTAAATTATTTAGCTAATCCAAAGCTCTATGTCGTCGCACTGACCATTGCCATCATCGCCAGCCTTGAAACCTTACTAAGCTTAGAAGCCACTGACAAGCTAGACCCATTAAAACGCATCGCGCCAACTAACCGAGAACTGAAAGCGCAAGGCGTTGGTAATATCATCAGTGGTTTGTTAGGCGGCTTACCCATTACCGCCGTCATTGTCAGAAGCTCGGCTAACATTAATGCAGGTGCTAAAACCCGCGTGTCGTGTTTTTTCCACGGCTTACTGTTACTACTAAGCACAATGTTTATTAGCCAATACTTAAATGCTATTCCACTGGCTTGTTTAGCGGCTATTTTGCTACATACCGGCTATAAACTGGCAAAGCCTAGCTTATTTATTGAGTATTACCGCAAAGGCCTGAGTCAATTATTGCCTTTTGTCATCACAATCATCGCTATTTTACTCACTGATTTATTAATTGGTATTACCATCGGCATGGCGATTGGCTTGTTTTTCGTCATTAAAGCCAATTACCACGCCGCTATTACGTTAATTCAGCAAGGCCAACATTACACGTTGAGCTTAAATAAAGATGTTTCGTTTTTAAACAAAGCGTTACTGCGCAAATTAATCTTGCGTATTCCAGAAAACAGCACCGTGGTCATCGACGCCAGCCAAGCTAAATTTATCGATCACGATATTTTAGAAACCTTGCAAGATTTTCTGGAAACCGCCCCCGATGACCAAATCACTGTTGAAGTTATTGATTTATATGGAAAAGAAAACATCCCTAAACATGAAACGATATTAATCTTGGAATCAGTGAATAAATAAAGGAAGAATGCCAATGACGATAAACAACTTTACTAGCCGCTGGAATAGCTCCACGTTATCGTATGACATACCCGCTGGCTTTGCTGTTTTCTTAGTGTCACTGCCTTTATCATTAGGTATTGCGTTAGCTTCAGGGGCTTATTTATTCTCAGGTTTAATCGCGGGAATTATTGGCGGCTTAATCGTTGTCCCGTTAAGCGGTTCTCGATTAGCCATTAGCGGTGCGACAGCGGGTTTATCGGTACTGGTATTAAGCGCTATTAATGAACTGGGTTTTAATGAATTTTTATTGGCCGTAATATTAGCGGGCATTTTACAAATCGCTTTAGGGGTTTTGCGCGCCGGTGTCATTGCCTATTATTTCCCATCCGCAGTGGTTAATGGCGTGTTAACCGGCATAGGCATTATCTTAATGCTAAAACAAATCCCGCATGCGCTGGGCTATGACAAAGATTATGAGGGCGATTTTGCTTTTTTACAAAGCGATGACTACTCATCGTTCTCAGAGCTATTACACATGTTTAACTTTATTTCACCCGGCGCATTGATTATTGCCGTACTCTCGTTAACAGTGTTGCTATTATGGGAACGCCCAGCTATTAAACGCTCCACACTGTTTCGCTGGCTGCCTAGCCCTGTTGTCGCCACGCTCACGGGCGTCTTACTGAACCATTTATACATGATTTACCTGCCAGGCTTAGCGCTGAGTGCTAACCATTTCGTTACCATACCGGAAACCTCATCAATACAGGAGTTGATTAAACATTTACATAGCCCAGCTTACCAAGCATGGCAACACCCTGGCGTTTATATAACTGCGATTACTTTAGCGTTAGTCGCCAGTTTGGAAAGCTTACTCGCTGTTGAAGCGATTGATAAACTAGACCCTTTCCGTAACAAAACCTCGGTCAATCGCGAGCTGTTAGCTCAAGGCGTTGGTAACATCATGTCAGGCTTATTAGGTGGCCTGCCATTAACCATGGTTGTAGTGCGCAGCTCGTTTAATATCCAAGCTGGCGCGAAAACCAAGCTGTCAGCATTTGTACAAGGCTTATTATTGCTATTAACTTGCTTACTCGTTCCACATTGGTTAAATGAAATTCCTTTAGCGAGTTTAGCCGCCATTTTATTAGTCGTCGCTTATCGCTTAGCGCGGCCAGACGTCTTTAAAACTATGTACAAAGCCGGTTACTATCACTTTGTACCGTTTTGTTTAACGATTATCGGTTTGGTGTTAACTGATTTATTAACCGGAATTATTATCGGCTTAGTTATCGCGCTTATTGCCATTTTGCTGGAAAACTACAAAGCCGCGTTTTATTTCCGCGAATTACATATCGGCAACAAGATTATTTTACGCTTAGCTGAGCATGTCTCGTTTTTAAACAAAGCCAATATCCAAAAAACGTTAGAACAGCTACCCGAAAAATCCGAAGTCGTTATCGATGCGACTCGCGCGAAATACATCGATTATGATGTGTATGAAATGATTAATGAATTTAGCAGCGAAGCTAAATTAAAAAACATTGCCTTAACGATTAAAAATTTACGTGGCTATGGCAGTTTACCGCCACTTAGCAACGCCAGACCGCCAACCTTTGACACGCAGCAAGCACTCACACCATCAGCCGTGTTAACTATTTTAAAAGAAGGGAATGAACACTTTGTCAACAATTTACAAGCCAACCGTAATTTATTAGAGCAAATCAACGATACTCGACAAGGGCAATTTCCTATTGCGATTATCTTAAGCTGTATGGACTCAAGAACATCGGTGGAATTAATTTTTGACCAAGGCTTAGGCGATGTCTTTAGCGTGCGTATTGCGGGCAACATTGTCAATGACGATATTCTAGGCAGTATGGAATATGCCTGCAAAGTCGCCGGCTCACGTTTAATTGTCGTATTAGGCCATACCCATTGTGGCGCGATTAAAGGCGCGTGCGCAGAAGTTAAAATGGATCATTTAACCGGCTTACTCGAAAAAATTAAACCCGCCGTCAATAACGTGACCAGCTGTTGTCAACATGAATTAAGCGAAAATGAAAAAGTGTTACGCGTAGCTGAAGAAAACGTAGCACTGACTGTTAAGGCAATACCGCAACAAAGCACTATTTTGCGAGCCATGATAAGCGCAGGCGAAATTGGTATAGTCGGTGCGATGTACGATATAGAAACTGGCAGGGTTAGGTTTTTTTCAGAGGTGTGAACTGCATTACTATCTACAATGGCTTGGTAAATATCGTTACCAGTAAACCAGCCTAATTAGCCAGGGTATGCGAGCCTACCCTGGCTTTATCAATTAGATTTTAGCCCCATGAATTTCATCATACAACGCCCTAAACTCATCGCTAAGTTTATGGCTAGGCACATAGTGAATTAACGGCTGAGATAATGAATGCGATTCGCGCACTTTCACCGACGGTGAAATCATTGAATTTAACACCGGCAGACCTTCGGCGATTAACGCATCGACCAGTTGTCTGGGTAAGTTGGCTTGTCTTTGAAATTGGTTGACGATAATGCCTTCGACATCTAACGCTTGATTATGGTCGGCCTTCACTTCGGCAACCGCTTGTAACAAGGTGTATAAAGCATCCCTAGCAAAGGTATCGCAGTCAAATGGAATTAAACATTTATGTGCGGCAATCAAGGCTGATTGGCTGTAAAAATTCAAGATAGGTGGCGTGTCGATATAGACGTTATCAAAACCTTGTAATTTCTCTAAGGCTTCTTTAAGTTTGAAAATCTTAAACCGTGATTCTAACCGACCTTGTAATGGCTCTAATTCAGGATGTGATGGCAGCACATATAAATTGGCAAACGGCGATTCATGAATCAGATTCTCAAGCCCTGAACCTGTATTATTGCCGCCGAACAATGAAATACTCAGGCTATCTTTAAAATAATGCGCGATGGTCTTATCGCTATCGGTGACTTTCGCGCCTAACAAATAATGCGTAGAGTTGCCTTGAATATCTAAATCAATCACTAAGGTTTTAAGGCCTTTTGCCGCATTAATGGCCGCCAAATTACAGGTAATCGTTGATTTACCAACGCCGCCTTTTTGATTAAATATCACTCTACGCATAAAGTTATCCTGTCACCACTGCTTAAAAATTCGGCGGAGTATATCAAATGCGGTTAAACGTGTCGCCTTGACAAGCAGGGCACACAGGAATTTCACTAGGTGCTTTAAACGCGATTTCTTTACCGCAGCTCGCACATGCAAACGTGCCAGGCCCGGTTATTTCACCGCTATGGTAACTTTGCTTATGATAAAGTTGATCTAGTTTCGCCAGTTCTAGCCGCGTTTTATCCGCTAAACTAAAAAACGCATCGACGGCAAAATTTTCAATTAGCTCTACATCGAATTTAAACCATTCTTTTAACGAATCCGGGTCAGCTTTAGTATCTACTTGTGCAGCATGTTCCACATCGCGTTTGACAAAATGCGCTAATTTATCTAATTCTTCTGCGCTGAAATCACCGGCATCGTGCAGTTTTCGTTTAGCAATATCCAACGCGTCGGCCATAGAATGCAAGGTATCATCCATCGCTTCATATAAATTCGCCATTAAATCGCTATAGGCATCGGTTAGTTTATTCTTATTCATAGTTAGCTCCTATAATTGGCACTTTTGATTTAAGCAAGTGTACGGTATTCTAGCGCTTTTGATCGGCAAAAGACGAGTAGGATGCAAGAAAATTATCAGCCGCTCACTATTGAGCAAGACGTACAACACACCTGGACTGTCACAGGCGTTTTTAAAGCTATCGAAACCTCTGATAAGCCTAAATATTATTGCTTGTCGATGTTCCCCTACCCTAGCGGCAAGTTGCACATGGGACATGTGCGCAATTACACCATAGGCGATGTGATTAGCCGTTATCAACGTATGCTGGGCAAAAACGTGTTACAACCTATGGGTTGGGATGCATTTGGCCTACCTGCGGAAAATGCCGCAATGCAAAACGGTGTCCATCCAGCCGATTGGACTTATAGCAATATTGCTTATATGCGCGAGCAATTAAAACGCTTAGGTTTTGGCTATGACTGGGATAGGGAAATTGCGACCTGCGATCCTGAATATTATCGCTTCGAGCAATGGTTTTTCTTAAAACTGTTAGCTAAAGATTTAGTATATAAAAAAACCGCGCCGGTAAACTGGTGTCCGCACGATATGACGGTATTAGCCAACGAGCAAGTCATAGACGGTTGTTGTTGGCGTTGTGACACCCCGGTCGAGCGCAAAGAAATCTCGCAATGGTTTATGCGTATAACCGCTTATGCCGATGAATTATTAGCTGACTTAGCGACTCTTCCCGGCTGGCCTGAACAAGTCAAAACCATGCAAGCTAATTGGATAGGCCGCTCCGAAGGGGTAGAAATGGATTTTGCGGTCCAAGGCCAGGCTCAGCTTATTCGCATTTATACGACTAGACCCGATACGTTAATGGGCGTGACGTATTTAGCCATAGCGCCAGAACACCCATTAGCACTAAGCGCCGCCCAAGAAAATCCAGCGATTGCCGATTTTATTGAGCAATGTAGGCACATGGAAACCTCGGAAGCAGCGATGGAAACCATGGAAAAACGTGGCATTGCTACCGGCCTCACCGCGCTACACCCTATTACTGGCGAAGCGGTACCGGTCTGGATTGCCAATTTTGTATTAATGAGTTATGGCACGGGCGCCGTTATGTCCGTTCCTGCACACGACCAACGCGATTATGAATTTGCGCTTAACTATCAAATACCGATTAAACAGGTCATTGCTGCGGCCAACAATAGCGACAACGCTATCGATGATTCCTGCACTGAACATGCGTTTACGGCTAAAGGGGTGTTAAAAAACTCTGGACAATTCGATGGCTTAAGCTCAGAACAAGCCTTTAGTAAAATTGCCGAAACGCTAGAACAGCAAAACAAAGGCCAACGCAAAGTTAACTTTAGATTAAGAGATTGGGGCGTCTCCAGACAACGCTATTGGGGCGCGCCTATCCCCGTGATTTATTGCGATGACTGCGGCGTTGTGCCAGTACCTGAACAAGACTTACCAGTTTGCTTGCCACGCGATGTCGTATTAGATGGTTCGCAATCGCCGTTAGTCGCGCACCCTACTTTCTCGCACACGAACTGCCCAAGCTGTGGCAAAGCAGCGCGCCGCGAAACCGATACCTTTGACACCTTCATGGAATCGTCTTGGTATTATGCTAAATTTACCTGCAAAGATTCTGAGACTATGCTCGATGAGCGCGCTAATTATTGGCTACCCGTCGATCATTACATAGGCGGTATCGAACATGCGATTTTGCATTTGTTATATGCGCGGTTTTATAACAAGCTGATGCGTGACGAAGGCTTATTAACCTGTTCAGAGCCGTTTACCCACTTATTAACCCAAGGCATGGTCTTAAAAGACGGCAGTAAAATGTCTAAGTCCAAGGGCAATACCGTTGATCCACAAGGCTTAATCGACCAATATGGCGCCGATACCGTGCGCTTATTTGTCATGTTTGCCGCACCACCTGAGCAATCCCTAGAATGGTCGGATAGCGGCGTAGAGGGCGCACACCGTTTCTTAAGACGGCTTTGGCGGCAAGTGTATTTGCATGTCAATAGCGGCATTGCCCCTGCGCTCGATAAAGCAACGCTGTCAACAGAGCAAAAAAATGTTCGTAGGCAACTGCATCATACTTTGCAAAAAGTCAGCCATGACATGGGGGTTAGGTTTATTTTCAACACGGCTATTGCAGCCAATATGGAATTAATCAACACCTTAAGCAAGTTCACCGATGAATCTGACAACGGCAAAGCCATACGCCAAGAGGCGTTAACCTGCATAGTATTAATGCTATCGCCTATCGTGCCACATATTTGCGAACAGTTATGGCGCGAGCTAGGTCACACCACATCAGTGAGCTTAGAAGCCTGGCCTGAGCACGATGAGACTGCGCTAAGCCAAGATGAGCTAGAGTTTATTGTGCAAGTCAACGGTAAGTTACGTGGAAAAGTCTCAGCCTCAGCCGATGCTAGCAACGCCGAGTTAGAAGCACTGGCCTTAAGCGATGAGCATGTACAAAAACACATCGAAGGCTTAACGATTAAAAAAGTCATCGTCGTACCGAAAAAACTCATTAACATCGTGGTATAAGCGCTATGAGCAAGCGATTAAGCCTAAGACATATCTTTCTCGTAACCTTGATGTTGCTGCTAAGTGCATGTGGCTATCATTTACGCGGTAGTTATGCGTTGCCAGAGCGCTTAAAACAAATGTACTTACAAGGCGAATCGTTGGCATTGCGCGAGCAGTTTCGTCTAGCATTAAGAACAGCGTCAGGACAATTATTATCAGCACCCAATGATGGCGGTGTCATTGTCCATATCATTAACGAAGAAAACAGTCAGCAGGTATTATCGCTAAACGCGCGTGGTCGTTCTAACGAATTAGAACTGTATTACCGGCTAAACTATGAAATACTCGACGCCAAGCAAAACGTCTTAGCGCCTGCGCAAACCGTAGAAATTAAGCGTGAGTATTTTAATAACCAAGATGATATTGTTGCGAAAGCCAATGAAGAATCGGTAATTCGTACTGAAATGCGCAACCAAGCGGTACGCTCAATATTAGATAGAGCGCGTGTCGTTTTGGCAGCAAACTAGCCATGTTGATTAAGCCTGAACAACTTGGCTCGGCATTAAAACGGGGGTTAGCGCCGGTTTATTGGCTAACCGGTGACGAACCCCTTCAACTCAACGAAGCAGCCGATGCGATTCGTAGCGCCGCATCGAACGCCGGTTTTCAAGAGCGCGAGTTATTGACTACCGATGCCAATGATTTTTCCTGGTCAACCGTGCAAACCAGTTTAAGCGCCTATTCATTATTTTCCGATAAAAAAATAATCGACATACGCTTAGCTAATGCTCAGTTAGACGCCCAAGGCGCAGAGCTGATAACAAAATACTGTCAAAAACCATCAAGCGAGACAGTGTTATTAATAAGCTCTGGCAAGTTAGCGAAAGATGCGGCTAAATTAGCATGGTACAAAGCAGTAGAAAGCATCGGCGTCATCGTATCGATTTGGCCTATTGATAATAAAAGCTTAAAACCTTGGCTTAAACAGCGCTTATCGGAGCGTAGCTTAACGCTTGATGAGCAGGGACTCGATATTTTAGCGATGCGCGTCGAAGGTAATTTACTCGCCGCCGCTCAGGAAATCGACAAGCTACATGGCTATTACGGTGCTGGAACTATTAATGCCTCCCAAGTCGATGAGGCGGTAGGCAATAACGCTAAATTCGATGTATATAAATTAATCGATACCGTATTAAGCGCGAATCTACCGAAGGTTTTTAGAATTATGGCAGCACTAAAAGCCGAAGGTGTTGCCGCAGCGATTGTGTTATGGGCGTTAACGCGTGAAGCCCGATTATTAGCAAAGCTAAAAAATGCACTTACGCTAGGACAATCATTAGATTCAGCTTATAAACAACTGTATGTATGGGATAACCGTAAAGCATTATTGAATCAAGCACTGAACCGATTAACTCCACGCGACTTAAGCCGAATAATCGCTTACAGTGCCAAAGCAGATAGGCAAATAAAAGGGCAAGAATTAGGTGATGCCTGGGATACGTTATTAACACTTTGTTTATTATTGTCATCCGCCCCTGTATTACTAGAACCTGATTCATACAATGCTAAAAACCGGTAAAATAACGCCATACGACTCATCTAGCCAATACACCTAAGCCAATAGGTATAGAAACTCTAAACCAATGTATATCACCTTATTTATTTTAACTTTTTTGCCTATACAACGAGCAACGGATGCGTAGATTTAAAAGAATACTGTATCGGCTGTTAACGGTATACATTGGCTTAGGTTTGATTACGGTTGCGGTCATTATTGGCAGACTGATTCAGCAAGAAGTCAAAACATCAAAATATCAAGCGCAATACTTAACGCAAATTAGCAAGCAGCTAAGTTATAAATTAGTGCCAGGCCAAAGCCCATCGGTACGTTATCCGCAGGCAGGCCCTTATGACCAACGCTTAGGCTATACCGCATTACCTGAAGCGATTAAACGCATGCAAAATTTAGGCTATGAAATTACTGCACAAGCAGCTTTTCCACCTATCATGACCGAATTAATCGATGAATATGGCTTATTCACCGTTTATCACGAAAAATCCCAAGCAGGCTTGCGTATTATTGACAATAACAATCATACAATTTTCAGCGCAACCTACCCCGAACACGGTTATGCGCAGTTTCAAGATATACCGCCTGTCGTATTAAATACCTTGTTATTTAT
The DNA here is from genome assembly GCA_963923905.1 of uncultured Methylocucumis sp. GTDB lineage: Bacteria > Pseudomonadota > Gammaproteobacteria > Methylococcales > Methylomonadaceae > Methylovulum. The sequence continues at coordinate 1,843 of CAWUNX010000037.1, read as the reverse complement.
AGAAAACAGGGAATTACTGAATCAAGAAAATATACAAGTCAACCCGGCAATCGAATGGGATAGATTTGGTTTTGCGGGTTTACAACTCATCGCCAATAAACTTGGCGTAGACAGCAATGTGCCTGGCGGTAGCACCTTAGCCACACAAATCGAAAAATATCGGCACTCCCCTAACGGATATACCAACTCAATTGTTGATAAATTCCGTCAAATGGGTACGGCATCGGTTAGAGCTTACTTAGAAGGCGCTGATACGCGCGCAATGCGGCAAGAAATCGCCTTATCGTACTTAAATACCATGCCACTCGCAGCAACACCGCAACACGGAGAAGTGCACGGTTTAGGCGATGGTTTATCGGCATGGTTTAACGCTGATTTTAATAACATTAATAGCTTACTGACGCCTGAAGCTTTAGCCACGACAAACATCAGCAAAGCCCAAGCCAAAGCTTATCGCCAAGTCTTAAATATCTTGTTATCGCAACGCCGACCGACTTATTTATTAGGCAAAGGCTTTAACGCTTTACAAACGTTAACCGATAGTTATCTGCGCTTACTCGCTGAGCAAGGCGTCATTTCAGACGCATTACGCGATGCGGCATTAAAAGAAACCACGCCATTACCGTCCCGTCGCAGCAATGCTCCGACTAAATTCGCGCTTGAACGCAAAACCCAATCGGTATTACGCACGCGACTCGCGAAAGCGTTAGGCGTTAAATCTAATTATGAAATGGACCGATTCGATTTAACGGTCAAAACCACACTAGATTATAAAACTCAACTCGCTGTAACTCAGGAATTGCGCGAACTCAGTCATCCCGACAAAGCCCGCGCAGCCGGTATTATTGGTACTCGCATGTTAGGCGACACCTTGCATTTAGACCCGATTGTCTACAGTTTAATCGTGTACGAAAAGACTAATACCGGTAATCAACTGCGTGTACAAACCGACAATTACGACCAGGCCTTAGACATTAACGAAGGGATACGCTTAGACTTAGGCTCGACGTCTAAACTACGCACAATGGTGCATTACTTAGAGTTAATTGCTGAACTGTATCAGCAATATCAAAAACTCAATCGAAGCGAACTAGACCAATTACAATTTCACCCTAAAGATTATTTATCGTCCTGGGTCAGAGAGCAGCTACGCATACAACCTAATATCTCATTAGAGCATTTACTCTATTCAGCGCTAGACAAATCCTATTCAGCCAGCCCGAATGAAAGTTTTTACACCGGGGGTGGCTTGCATACGTTTAGTAATTTTACCAAAGGCGAAGACAACCAAATCATGTCTATACGCCATGCGCTAAGAGACTCGGTTAACTTAGTCTTTATCCGGCTGATGCGTGATTTAGTGTATCACCACCTGTATAAACCCGGCGGTATCGCACGTTGGTTGGAAATACCGGACAGCCCTAAACGAGAAGAATACTTACAACGTTTTGCTGACAAAGAAGGCAATGTGTATTTACGGCGCTTTTACAGCAAATATAAAGATAAAACACCCGACGAGATTTTAACTAGTTTAGCGCAACGAGTACTTGCTAAACCTTCGCGTTTAGCCATGTTATACCGCTCAATTTATCCAGAACGCGATGAACAAGCCTTAAGCCATTTTTTAAAGACACATTTGGATAAAAGCCAATACGCTAAACAAAATACCGATGAGCTATACAATAAATACTCACCTAAAAATTTCGATTTACAAGATCAAGGCTATATAACCAAAATCCACTCGCTAGAATTATGGCTAGCAGGTTACATGGCAAAAAATCCGGGTGCCAATTTAGAACAAGCCCTGTCTCTTATACACATCTGACGCTGCCGACGATACTCC
>CAWUNX010000036.1:0-15222 GCA_963923905.1 uncultured Methylocucumis sp. | reverse complement strand
GCGGTGATATTACCCGTAAGAAAAAACTGTTGGAAAAGCAAAAAGCGGGTAAGAAACGCATGAAGCAAGTGGGTAATATCGAAATTCCGCAAGAAGCGTTTTTAGCGGTATTACAATTAAATAAAGAATAACCTTTTTACTACAAACCATTATGGATTTCGATTTCTCATTTTTTTTATTCGCCGCGTCTGTGGTAACAGGCTTAGTGTGGGGCGGTTATACCTTAAAACTGAAAGCGGACGGCAAGCAATACGATTTAGACAGTGAGCCAGTTATTGTTGAATATGCGCGTTCGTTTTTTCCTATCGTATTTATCGTATTGATTTTACGTTCATTTTTAGCTGAGCCATTCCGTATACCGTCAGGCTCTATGATGCCCACGTTACTGGTTGGCGACTTTATTCTGGTTAATAAATTTGTTTACGGTATCCGTCTACCGGTTATTAATCAAAAAATCATCCCGATATCCGAGCCTAAACGCGGTGATATTGTGGTGTTTCGCTACCCTAAAGAGCCATCAATCGATTATATAAAACGCGTGATTGGTCTGCCTGGCGATAAAATTACCTATCAAGACAAGCGCTTGTATGTTAACGATAAGCCGGCAGATTATGTCTCGTTAGGTTTTTATACCGGAGTCGGTCAAGGTCGCGATATGACAGGCGCTGAGCATTTAGAAGAAGATTTAACCGGTATTAAACACAGCATTCTTATTCGTCCCGATGCCTTATCGGCAGAAGGTGTCTACGTCGTACCTGAAGGGCAGTATTTTGTCATGGGCGACAACCGCGATAATAGTAACGATGGTCGTTATTGGGGTATGGTGCCAGAGCAGAATTTAGTCGGTAGAGCGTTTTTCATCTGGATGAATTGGGATTTAGACAATCACGGTATTAGTTTTAACCGTATTGGTACGGTGTTGAAATAGACTACACTTTTAGTAACTTTTTACGTTTAGAGGCTGTTATGACAAAGATAATACATCGTGAACAAGGTTATACATTAATGACATTGGTGTTAACGTTAGGCTTAATTGCGTTTTTTGCGTTACTTATTTTAAAAATAGCACCTATTTATATCAATCACAGCAAAGTGATTAATGCCTTAGCGGCATTAGAAAAAACCACCGATGTGCAAACCATGTCTGAGAATGAGGTTCGTGGTAACTTGGATAAGCGTTTTAATCTCAATTATGTTGAAAAAGTGACTAAAGACGATATTACGGTGACACAAAGCGGTAATTATTTAAAAGTCGAAATCGCTTACGATGTGATTGAAAACATTTGGGGTAACTTAAATGTGTTAGTGGAATTTGATGACGTGATTGAGGTTGGCACTCCGTGATTAAACGAGCTGAAGCCTTAGCAAAGCGATTAGGATTGAGTTTTAATAACACCGAGTTATTAATGACGGCTTTAACACATAGAAGTGCTAATGCGCGTAATAACGAGCGTTTAGAGTTTTTAGGTGATTCAATCTTGGGTTTTGTTATTGCACAAAAGCTATATCAACGCTTTCCTGACGCTAGTGAAGGCGCGTTAAGCCGGTTAAGAGCCAATTTGGTCAATGAAAGCTCGTTAGCCGAGTTAGCACGAAAATATCAATTAGGTGATGCGTTAGTCTTAGGCTCTGGTGAATTAAAAAGTGGTGGATTTAGGCGTGATTCTATTTTGTCGGATGCGTTAGAAGCGATTATGGGTGCGTTATTTTTAGATCAAGGTATTGTAGCCTGCCAACAATGGATAGAAACGCTGTTTGCTGAACGCTTAGCAGGCTTATCGTTGACGAATTGGCAAAAAGACCCAAAGACACAATTACAAGAGTTAATGCAAGCGAAAAAATTAGATTTACCCGATTATGTGTTAATTACCATGACAGGGCCTTCACACGAGCAAACCTTTAAAGTGCAATGCCGTGTTAGCTTAACCGAGCAAGTCTGTATTGGCACAGGTATCTCGCGTAAAAAAGCCGAGCAAGCTGCGGCTGAAAAAATGTTAGCGGTGTTAAATACTGAGATCTTTGGCAAGGATAAAGCATGAATTGTGGTTTTGTGGCTATTATAGGCCGACCTAACGTGGGTAAATCCACGTTAATGAATCATTTGATTAAACAAAAAATTAGTATTACCTCGCGTAAACCGCAGACGACCCGTCATAGAATCTTAGGTATTAATACCACGCCTGAAGGCCAGGTGATTTATTTAGACACGCCGGGTATGCATAATAATCAAGCTCGCGCGTTAAACCGTCATTTAAATCGTACCGCAGACAGTAGTTTACTAGGCGTTAATCTCGTGCTATGGCTGTTAGACGGGTTGTATTGGCATGAATATGACGCGATGATTTTTAAGAAGCTAGAGCAAGCCGGTTTACCTGTTATTTTAGCGGTTAATAAAATTGATAAAGTTAAAGATAAAACGGAGCTGTTGGCTTTTTTTGCTGATGCTCAAGCGCGTTTCCCGTTTCAACATATTGTGCCTATCTCAGCATTAAAAGGGACTCACTTGCCTGAGTTGGAAAACTTAGTCTTGCCATTATTGCCCGAAGGGGAATTGATTTATCCGGAAGACCAGATTACCGATAGGCCAGAGCGCTTTTTAGCCGCTGAAATCATCCGAGAAAAATTGACCCGACGCTTAGGCGATGAATTGCCCTATGAATTAACCGTGGAAATTGAGCGTTATCAAGAATTACCTAATATTACTAAAATCTACGCCATTATTTGGGTCGCAAGACCTGGCCAAAAAATCATCGTCGTCGGCAAAGATGGTGAGATGTTAAAAAAAGTCGGTACTGACGCGCGCTTAGATATTGAGAAATTAATAGACCGCAAAGTGTATTTACAGCTCTGGGTTAAAGTTAAAAAAGGCTGGTCGGATAACGAGCGCGCGTTACAAAGCTTGGGGTTTAATGACTGAAACGCGTATTGTTGACCAACCTGCGTTTGTTTTACACAGTAAAAAATATCGAGAAACGGGTTTACTGCTAGATTGCTTTAGCCGCGATTATGGACGCCTACCTATTATTGCTAATGGCGTAAGAACCGAAAAATCTAAAACCGCTGCCTTGTTACAGCCATTCCAACCGCTTAGCATTTCCTGTCTTGGACGAGGTGAGTTAAAAACATTGGTCAGTGCTGATTGGGCCATGTCGGCCTTATCGCTTACCGGTAAGGTTTTATACTGTGGCTTTTATATCAATGAGTTAACGACTGTTTTTTTACATCAATACGACCCGCATCCTGACGTATTTGCCGCTTACTATCAATGTCTTAACCTATTAAGCCAAAATAATAGCGAAGAAATTTTGGCAATAGAAGCGGCGTTAAGACACTACGAATGGGTTTTGCTACACAATGTGGGGTTTGGTCTGACCTTAGATTACGATGCCGCAACAGGGCAGCCAGTTAACGACCAACAGTATTACCGATTTATCGCCGGGCAAGGCGTGTTTGAAGACTCGCACGGTCACTATCCCGGTCATACACTATTACAAATAATGGCCTGTGACTTTGCCCAGCGCGACACGCTTTTAGCCGCTAAACAACTTTTCAGAGCGGCTATCGATGAGCAGCTACAAGGACGGCGGTTAAACAGCCGTCATGTTATGAATCAGATTATCAAAACGTTATAAGTATGGAAAAACAACCGATTTTATTAGGTGTCAATATAGACCATGTCGCAACGCTACGCCAAGCGCGCGGCACACGTTACCCTGAACCAATACAAGCAGCATTAGTCGCCGAACAAGCAGGCGCCGATGGCATTACGGCTCACTTACGCGAAGACAGACGTCATATTCAAGATAGAGACATTGAATTATTACAAGCCATGTTGCATACCCGGCTTAATTTAGAAATGGCCGTAACGGATGAAATGGTCACCCTTGCCGAACGGGTCAAGCCTTATGCGTGCTGCTTAGTTCCTGAGCGCCGGCAAGAGTTAACGACAGAAGGTGGCTTAGATGTTATCGGCAATTTTGAAAAAGTGCGCGAGGCGTGTATGCGCTTAGCTCATGCGGATGTTATCGTATCGTTGTTTATTGACCCCGATGCTAGACAAATCGATGCGGCGATAACTGCAGGTGCGCCAGTGATTGAATTGCATACGGGCTGTTATGCTGATGCCGAAACCTTTACCCAGCAGCAACAAGAACTCGTTAGGTTACAACAAGCCGCTCAATATGCGGCTCTAGCCGGTTTGCAAGTCAATGCTGGGCATGGCTTAAACTTTGCCAATGTCGAAGCCATTTGCCGTATACCGCAAATTACCGAATTAAATATAGGCCATTCTATTATTGCTCAGGCGTTATTTTCGGGGTTAGCGGATACGGTAACGCGGTTAAAAGCCTTAATGCAGCAGGCAAGAGCAACCAGTTAAATATCCGCCAAATTCCCTTTCGTTTCTAACCAAACTTTACGATCTTGCGAGCGTTTTTTTGCCAAGAGTAAATCTAAACGCTCTACCGTATCTTCGTTTGCGTCATCGGTTAACTGGACTAAGCGTCTGGTATCAGGGTTCATTGTGGTTTCTCTGAGCTGAGAGGGATTCATTTCACCCAAGCCTTTAAAGCGCTGGATATTAATCTGGCCTTTGAGTTTTTCTGCTTTAATTCTATCGAGTACACCAATACGTTCAGCTTCGTCGAGCGCATAAAAAACCCGTTTGCCTACATCGATGCGATAGAGTGGTGGCATGGCTACGAATACATGACCCGCATTGACTAAGGGGCGGAAATGTTTATAAAACAATGCGCAAATTAACGTAGCGATATGGTTACCATCGGAGTCGGCATCGGCGAGAATACAGACTTTGCCATAACGCAGATTTTGTAAGTCGTCAGAGCCTGGCTCTATGCCTAAAGCGACGGCAATATCATGGACTTCTTGTGAAGCCATGACTTGCCCGGATTCGACTTCCCAGGTGTTTAAAATTTTACCGCGCAACGGCATAATTGCTTGAAATTCACGTTCGCGGGCTTGTTTGGCCGAACCACCCGCAGAATCGCCTTCGACTAAAAATAATTCCGTGCGGTTAATATCTTGGGCTGAGCAGTCGGCTAATTTGCCGGGCAGGGCAGGGCCTGCGGTAATTTTTTTTCTGACGATTTTTTTGTTAGCACGTAAACGTTTTTGCGCGCTAGTAATAATAATTTCAGCGATTTTTTCGCCTTCGGCCGGGTGTTGGTTTAACCATAAGCTAAAACTGTCTTTCGCAACGCCTGAGACGAACGCTACGCATTCTCTGGAGCTTAAGCGTTCTTTGGTTTGCCCGGAAAACTGTGGGTCTTCGAGTTTGACCGATAACACGAAATGGCATTGTTCCCAGACATCTTCGGGTGCGAGTTTTACGCCGCGCGGCAAGATATTGCGTAATTCACAAAATTCACGCATGGCTTCGGTTAAACCAGCGCGCAAACCGTTGACGTGAGTTCCGCCTTGAGCAGTAGGGACGAGGTTAACGTAGCTCTCAGCTAAGACCTCGCCTTCGTGTTCTAAGGCCCAGATAATTGCCCATTCAACCGCTTCATGCTGAGCGGATGAGCTAGCCATAAACGGTTGTTCGGGAAAAAAATCTATCGCTCCCACGCGGTCTAGCAAATAATCTTTTAAACCGTTTTGATAACACCAAACCGTTTCTTCGCCGGTTTGTTCTACCGTTAAGCTAAGCTTTAAGCCAGGGCATAACACGGCTTTAGCGCGTAATAAATGTTTTAATCTGGAGACTGAAACGCGATTAGAGTCGAAGTATTTTTCATTGGGCCAAAATTTAACCGATGTACCTGTGGTGTTTTTTGCCGTTGTACCGATTTCGGTTAATTCGGTTTGTTTGTCGCCATCCGCAAAACGCATCGTGTAAATCTTGCCGCTGCGCTTGACTTCGACGTCAAGTCGTGCAGATAGCGCGTTGACGACTGAGACCCCGACCCCGTGTAAGCCACCTGAGAACTGGTAGTTTTTGTTAGAAAATTTTCCACCGGCATGTAATTGCGTCAAAATGACTTCTACGCCGGGAATGCCTTGCTCTGGGTGTGTATCGACCGGCATTCCGCGTCCATTATCGCTGACTTGTATAGCCCCATCCGTATGTAACACGACAGTAATCGTATTGGCATGACCAGCAATGGCTTCATCGACGCTGTTATCGACGACTTCTTGCACCAGGTGATTAGGCCGGGTCGTGTCGGTATACATACCGGGACGTTTTCGTACGGGTTCTAACCCGCTTAGAATTTCAATAGCTGATGCGTTGTATTCACTCATGTTTCTTGGTTGTTTGTGTTTTGTTTTGGATGTTTTATTACTGTGGTTGAGTGAGTCTAAGTTCGGCTTCTTGATATTTAGCGGCGCAATACGCCGCGACTTCGGCTGGCAGAGCAGGGCCTGGAGCGGTTTTATCCCAATCTAAGGTTTCTAAATAGTCACGCACGTATTGTTTATCAAAACTAGGCGGGCTGATACCCAGTTGATACTGATCGGCGGGCCAAAAGCGTGATGAGTCAGGGGTGAGTAGTTCGTCAATTAAATATAGACGTCCCGATTTATCTAAACCAAATTCAAATTTAGTGTCCGCGATAATAATGCCGCGTGTTAATGCATACGCCGCAGCTTCAGTATAAAGCTTTATGCTTATTGCTCGGACTTGTTCGGCAATATCTTGGCCGATTAACGCGACGGTAGCGTCAAAACTGACGTTTTCATCGTGAGTGCCAACCGCTGCTTTAGTTGATGGTGTGTAAATCGCTTCAGGTAATTGCTGCGCTTGTTGTAAGCCTGGCGGAAGCTGAATACCGCAAACAGCGCCTGTACGTTGATAGTCTTTCCAACCGGAGCCAATTAAATAACCGCGTACAATTGCTTCTACCGGTAATGGGGTTAATTTTTTAACGACTACGGCTCTGCCTTGCACTTGCTGGCGTTCCTGGGCATTGGGCAAGACCTCGCTTAATTCAGTAGTTAATAAATGGTTAGGAACGACGGCTTGCATTTTGGCAAACCAAAAATTAGAAATACGCGTTAACACCGCGCCTTTGCCGGGGATAGGATCGGGTAATATCACATCAAAGGCGGATAGGCGATCTGTGGCGACGATGAGCATACGGTCATCATCGATTGCGTAAATATCCCGAACTTTGCCGCGTGCGATAAGCGGTAAAGAGGTGAGGTTGGATTGGTATAAAGCGTGGGTTTCAGTCATAAGGATTTCGTGAACAGGACGAGTTAAGCTTACAGGCAAGAGCTGGTTGATGATGACTGTGCGTTCTTAAGGGGGCACAGTCGTTAAGGCTTATAGCGTTTGTTATTTGGGTGTTAGCGCTACGCCTTTGAATTCTATGCCTTGCCAGCCCGTGCGCATGAATTGGCGAATGTTTTGATGATTATCATCTGATGGGTGATTTAACACGTCTTGCCGATAAAAATCACCGAATAAATTTAATGTTTGCTCAGGGTTTAAGCCGTGTAATTTAGCGAAGGCAAAAATACGGCATGAGCCCTCATTAGAACCTGCTTTGTTGATGATGATAGTGGGCGCGATGCCGTTACTAAATTCAGTGGGTTGGTAGTGATAATAGGTGTTGATGATGCGAATCGTTTCATCGAAACTGACATCGTGATGGTTATAAATTTTGTCTAAAAATAATGAAAGTGACATAACTATCCTTTAGGTAGTAAAGCAGAAATTCGTTTAAATTCTGGATGCGCGGCGTCTTTTAGCCATTCGAATAGGACGGATTCGTGGTTTGTTATTGTTATGCCTTGGTGTTGTAAGCGTTGCAAGGCATAAAATTTATGTTCTGGGTTGCGAGAACATACGGCGTCTGCCACGACGGAAATTTGATAGCCTTGTTGGTGTAAATCGAGTGCGGTTTGTAGCACGCAAATATGAGCTTCCATGCCCGTTAAAATAATATGTTGGCGTTGGCTTGAGCTGAGCGCTTGCATAAAGCTCGTCGCTTGACAACAGGAAAAACTGGTTTTGCTAACTATTTGAGTTGGTTGGGGTAGTTTAGCAATAATAACTTCGTCGGTTGCGCCTAAGCCTTTAGGGTATTGCTCAGTGACTAACACTGGAATGTTTAATAAGTCAGCCGCTTCAGCCAGGATGGCTGAGTAGCGCGTAACCGCTTGGCTGTGTTCAGGCGACATGGCTGCCAGTAATTTGCTTTGTACATCAATAATAAGCAACACACTGTTATCTTGCGCTAATAAATTAGAATCCATAGTCTTATGCTTTTTTCATAATTCTAGCTTTTTCCCGCTCCCAATCCTTATCCTTGGCTGAAGCCCGTTTGTCGTGTAATTGTTTACCTTTGGCTAAGCCAATTTCAATCTTGGCGCGACCACTTTTCCAATACATTGACAGCGGTACGATGGTATAGCCTTTGCGCTCAACCGAACCTATGAGTTTATTAAGCTCATGTCTATGTAACAGTAATTTTTTCATGCGTATAGCATCGGGATTCACATGCGTAGATGCTGAGGCTAAGGCCGAAATATGCGCACCTGATAACCAAGCTTCGCCTTTTTTAATCGTGACATAGCTTTCTTTCAGTTGTACGCGCCCAGCGCGTAAACTTTTTACTTCCCAACCTTCAAGCACTAAACCCGCTTCGTAACGGGCTTCTATGAAGTATTCATGAGTCGCTTGGCGGTTCTGCGCGATAGATGGATTGGATTTAGCAGTGGCTTTTTTGGTTTTTTTTTCGGCCATGTTGGGTGAGCAAAGATAAAACTGACGTAACTGAATAATTTTGCTATTTTACGCGAAAAAATTTAGCGGGTTATAAGAAAAACTATGTCAGAACTAAAAAAATCAATACATGGGGAATGGTCATCTCGCACGGCGTTCATTTTAGCAGCGATTGGCTCAGCAGTAGGCTTAGGAAATATTTGGAAGTTTCCTTATATTACCGGTGAAAATGGCGGTGGTGCTTTTGTTATCGTTTATTTACTGTGCGTAGCCTTAGTCGGGATACCTATCATGATTGCAGAGACTATGCTAGGGCGGCGTGGTAAAGCCAATCCTGTGCAAACCATGCGAGTGTTGGCTCAACAAGCTGCTGCTGATGTGCGCTGGCACAGTGTCGGTTGGGCGGGTACGGCAGCAGGCTTACTTATCTTATCGTATTACAGTGTGATTGCCGGTTGGGCAACGGCGTATGTGCTAAAAGCGTTCACCGGTAGTTTTTTTGATGCTGATGTTACGGTGGCTAAAGATTTATTTAATGGCTTTATCACTGATCCGGCACAATTAGCGTTTTGGCATACGGCGTTCTTATTAGCGACTATGCTAATCGTCTCACGCGGGGTTGAGCAAGGCTTAGAAAAGTCGGTGCGCTGGTTAATGCCAGGCTTGTTTGGTTTGTTGTTTATTTTGCTCATCTATGCGATGACGACTAGTGGTTATTTTCAAGGGTTGCATTTTGTCTTTAGTTTAGATTTTAGCAAATTAACCGGCAAATCGATTTTAATCGCATTAGGGCAAGCATTTTTTAGTTTAGGCTTAGGCATGGGATGCGTGATGGTTTATGGCGCGTATTTGCCGCAATCTATCTCTATTGCTAAAACCACGGTGATTATTGCCGTTGCTGATACCGTTGTCGCGCTATTAGCTGGTTTAGTGATTTTTCCTATTGTATTTACACATGGCTTAAACCCTGGCGATGGTCCGGGGCTGATTTTTGAAACATTACCGATTGCTTTTGGCAATATGACGTTTGGCTGGTTATTTGGTGTGTTGTTTTTTGTGATTTTAGTGTTTGCTGCGTTGTCATCCGCAATTGCGTTAATCGAGCCTGCCGTCGCGTGGTTAATGGAAGCTAAAGGTTATAGCCGTGTTAAAGCGTGCTCATATGCGGGTGTGCTGACATGGTTTTTAGGACTCATGACGGTGTTTTCGTTTAACTCGTGGTCAGGCGTAACGTTGTTCGGTTTAACGGTATTTGAGTTTATAGATTATTTGACGGCGAATATTATGTTGCCATTAGGTGGTTTAGCGATTGCTGTGTTTGCCGGTTGGGCCATGAAACCAGAAGATAGTCAACACGAGTTGGCATTGGAAGATGCACGATTTTATCAACTGTGGCTGTTTTTAATTAAGTACGTGGCTCCAGCTGCGGTGTTTTTAGTGTTTCTGCGCGCAGTGGGGGTGTTGTAAATGACTGTTGTGCAAAAAAGCGCGTTAGTTAAATATTCCGCGCAGCAAATGTTTGATTTAGTGAATGATATAGAATCTTATCCGCAGTTTTTACCGTGGTGTAGTGGTAGCCGTATCATAAAACGTGAAGATAGGATTATCGAAGCCGAATTAATGATTTCTAAAGGTGGTTTTAAAAAATCGTTTTCCACGCGCAATGCCATAGAGCCAGGTGGCAGAATTACCGTGTCATTATTAGACGGCCCTTTTTCGTATTTAGAAGGCGTATGGAATTTTATGCCATTGCGCGAAGATGCTAGCAAAATTACCTTGGATTTAGAATTTGAAATGTCAGGTAAATTAGCCAGCCTAGCGTTTGGCGCGGTTTTTAATCAAATTTGTAACACGATGGTAAGTTCGTTTACTCAACGCGCTAAGCAAATTTATGTCTGATACATTGATTACTATTGAAGTGGCTTATGCCTTGCCCGAGCAGCAATGGCTAATACCGCTGCAATTAGCACCACCAGTAACGGCTGAGCAAGCCGTGCAAGCGTCCGGATTATTGGCGCTCGTCTCTAATTTAGCGCATTCTGAGCTAACAGTTGGCATTTTCGGTACGGTTTGCGCATTATCGACAGAATTGAATTCAGGCGATAGAGTCGAGATTTATCGACCTTTAATTCATGATCCTAAAACGGCTAGACGCTTACGGGCGGCAAAGTAAATGTCCCAACCCAACCCAACATCAACCGCTGTATTGGATAAACTGACCGTTGCGATAAGCCTAGTCGGTATTAGCGTTTATTTGTTCTTGCAGTATGGCATAAGATTTGACGCTAACCCCATCGTTTTAGCGGCGCATATTGTGCTTAACTATGACGGCACGACGATGAGTGACTTCAATGTCCATGTCTGGGCTGACTTAATTGAGTTGCCTCTGTTAATCGTTATCGTAGTCGGTGGTTTTCCTCTGGTATATGAGATTCTAGCAAAATTGTTACAACGGGATTTAGGCGCGGATTTACTAGCCGGCATTGCGATTGTGACGGGTTTATTTTTGCGTGAATACCTTGCTGCTTCGCTAGTCGTGTTAATGCTATCCGGTGGTTCTGTCCTTGAAGCTTATGCGGTGGGTAAAGCTTCGTCGGTGTTGTCGGCGTTGGCTAAGCGTATGCCCTCTATTGCACATAAGCAAACCGCGCAAGGGTTGAGCGACATTCCTATTGCTCAGGTTGGTATAGGCGATATTTTGTCTATTTTGCCGCATGAGATTTGCCCGGTTGATGGTACGGTGCAGCAAGGCAGTAGCACTATGGACGAGTCGTATTTAACCGGTGAGCCGTATTTAATGTCTAAAACCGTAGGCTCTAAAGTGTTGTCCGGTGCGGTTAATGGGGATTCATTATTAGTGATTCAGGCTGATAAATTAGCCGAAGATTCGCGCTACGCAAAAATCATGACCGTTATGCGCGAGTCAGAACGGTATAAACCGTCGATACGACGCTTAGGCGACCAATTAGGTGCTTGGTACGCGCCATTAGCTATTGTTATTGCGTTAACTGCTTGGCTAATGAGTGGAGACATTGTGCGCTTCTTAGCTGTGTTGGTGATTGCAACGCCTTGTCCATTGTTAATCGCTATTCCTGTAACCATTATTAGCTCAATTTCGTTAGCCGCTAAGCGTGAGATTATCATTAAAAATCCGGCGATTTTAGAAACTATCGGCCAATGCCGTACGGCAATTTTTGATAAAACGGGTACGTTGACCTACGGTAGACCCGTATTAACCCAAATTAGTCTGGCCCCAGGCCAGACAGAAGCCAATGTGTTAACGTTAGTCGCGAGTTTAGAGCGTTATTCTAAACACCCGTTAGCGAATAGTATTTTAACGGCAGCAACTGAACGTCAGCTCACTTTGTTAACGGTAACGGGTATTAGCGAATTGCCGGGTCTAGGTTTATTAGGCTATGTCGCTGATAGCTCTGTGCAAGTAACGAGTCGTAAGCATTTATTACAAGACCATCCTGAGCTAGAGGAAGACTTACCGGTTTTGCAAGCGGGGTTAGAATGTATCGTGTTAATTAACCAGCAATATGCTGCAACGCTGCAATTCCGCGATCAAGCGCGTAGCGATAGCTCGTTATTTATTAATCACTTAAAACCTAATCATTTATTTGCCAAAGTGATGCTGGTGTCTGGCGATAGAGAATCCGAAGTGCGTTATTTAGCGGAGCAAGTCGGTATTCAACAGGTGTATTTCAGCCAAAGTCCTGAGCAAAAATTAGCGTTAGTCAAAGCTGAAACGGCACTAGCGAAAACGGTGTTTTTAGGGGATGGTATTAACGATGCGCCGGCATTAACGGCGGCAACGATAGGGATAGCGTTTGGGCAAAACAGTGATATTACTGGTGAAGCCGCAGATGCGGTGATTATGGACAGCTCGCTGTTAAAAGTGGATGAGTTATTCCATATTGGCGAGCGAATGCGCGGCATCGCGTTACAAAGCGCTGTCGGTGGTATGTTATTAAGTCTAATCGGTATGGGCTTTGCCGGGATCGGCTTGTTGTCACCGGTTGCCGGTGCGATTGCGCAAGAGGTGATTGATATTTTGGCGGTGTTAAATGCATTGCGTGCGGCAATACCGCCTAAGCTATTGTCGGATTATTAGGCGCTATACCGGCAGCCTGCCGGTATAGCGTTTCATATAAACGTTATTTTTTCTCTTCAGCTTTTGCTGGCTGAGCTGGCGTTTCTGCTTTTGGCGCTTCTTTTACCTCTTCAGCCACGACTTTGTCTTCTGCAGGGGCTGGGGCTTCAGCTTTTTCACCCGCAGCAGGTTGCGTAGCGGCTTCACCTTCGGTCTTAGGTTTTTCTTCCGCACTGACAGGTTGCTCAGCAGGGGCGCTGCCAGGCTGTGCAGCCGCGTTAGCATCAGCTTTCGGTTTTTCTTCGGTTAATGGAATTAACACTTCAACTTTTGCTTGTTTACGCATCGTTTCCAACATGGTTTGGACTTTTTTGCGTTGTAAGTAAGGGGTAATTTGTTGTTTGATAGTTTCTATCGGTGGAGGTGTTTGAGGACGGGCGTCTTCTTTTAAAATAATATGCCAGCCAAATTGAGTTTGCACCGGTGTTTTAGAATATTTGCCATTTTCTTGTGCTATGACCGCTTTCGAGAAAGGTTCTACCATTTGATTAGCCGAGAACCAGCCTAAATCACCACCGTTTTGCGCTTCTTTACCGTCTAATGAGTGTTTGTTCGCTAATTTGGCAAAGTCAGCACCTTTATCCAATTCAGCAATAATTTTTTTCGCTTCGGCTTCAGTTTTGACCAAAATATGACGGGCTTTGTATTCCATGGTATTTGAACCACCGAATTTGCTGTCATATTCAGCTTTGACTTCTTCATCTGTAACCGGGTTGGTTTTCATGAAGTTTTGTACAGCAGCATTGGTTAGGATGTTTTTCTTAGCTTCTTCTAAGCCTTTGAGCACTTCAGGCGATTTATCTAATTGTTTTTGTATTGCGTCTTGAATTAATAATTCACGTTGGATAAGTTCTTCCACTAATTTTTCTTTAGGAATACTTTGTCCTGGCATGCGCGCGGCGACATCTTTTTCTAAACTTTCTAAAATTTCTTTAGAAATATATTTGCCATTAACTGAGGCAATAGCGTCTGCTTTGTTTACTTCCGGCATTGCGGGTGCAGGTGTGGCTGAGCTAGTTGTGCCCGTAGTGCTAGAAGGCTGCTGGTCGCAACCTGTCGCGATTAAAGCAGCTCCTGCAACAAGCAAGGGGATAAACGTATTTTTCATGTGTGGGTTCCTTTAGTTTTTTTCAGATGGGGTAAGAGCATTAATGCCTAAGGCATGAATTTCGTGTTTCATCAACTCGCCTAGCGCTTGATAAACAAGTTGATGGCGTTGTACCAAGGATTTACCTTGAAATGCTTCGGCGACGATATTGACATGAAAATGTCCGCCACCGTTCCGTGCGCCCGCATGGCCTGCGTGTGCAGCGCTATCGTCAATAATTTCTAAAAATTCAGGTTGTAAAGCGTTAGTTAATGTGGTTCTAATCAACTCTGTAGTCATGAAGGAAACACTTTTTTAAAAGGTTTAACAGTGACACCGGCATAAACCCCGGCGGCCAAATATGGGTCTGCATCGGCCCATTTTTTTGCGTCATCAAGGCTGGCAAATTCAGCAACAATCAAGCTTCCGGTAAAGCCTGACGTGCTGGGATTGTCGCAATCTATCGCAGGAAAAGGTCCTGCTATCACTAATTTACCTTGATTTTGTAACTCTTGTAAGCGACTGAGATGAGCGGGTCTTGCGGCTAAGCGCTGCTCTAAACTATTAGGTACATCTTCACCAATAATCGCGTATAACACGTTATTCCTCCGGTTCGGGTATGTATTTATATAAAAATACCATTTGTAACACGATAAAAATTACCATGAGTCCCGGAACGCCAAACGTTTTGAAGGTGACCCAATCATCCGTTGGGAAATTGTACATGACATATAAATTAACAAAACCCACGCTAATAAAAAATAAACTCCATATGATATTAAGTTTTTTCCAGATTGATGCGGGTAAGGTAATACTTGCCCCCATCATACGCTCGACAATAGGTTTTTTACCAACAAATTGGCTGGCTAAGAAAACGACGCCAAATAACCATTCGATAATGGATAATTTCCATTTAATAAATAACTCGTTTTGTAAGTAA
The DNA here is from genome assembly GCA_963923905.1 of uncultured Methylocucumis sp. Lineage (GTDB taxonomy): Bacteria > Pseudomonadota > Gammaproteobacteria > Methylococcales > Methylomonadaceae > Methylovulum. The sequence goes on along the minus strand of CAWUNX010000036.1, from coordinate 350 downwards.
ATAGTCGCACCGCCCATAACGATGACTAAGCCTAGCGTTACCCATTGCATAGTCTCGACTTTACGGTATTTTAGCCAGCTATAAGCAACTAAAACCAGTGTGGCAGCCATGACTACGCCGGTTGCAACATAAATATCGTAAAATTTGAATGCGATAAAAAATAAAATGATAGGTATAAATTCAAGCAGTTGTTTCATAAAATGGATTAAGCGTAAAAATCGACTCCGCCAGTTGTTGGCGTTTGATGAGCTTGCGTTGCCTGAGAAAGACTTTGCTGATAAGCATTTAAAGCCTGTTGCGTGCGTTTATCCGCCGCATTATAAGCATTATCTTGTGTCGTTGTTATTACC